>DKBM01000099.1:0-7492 GCA_002451215.1 Proteobacteria bacterium UBA6900 | reverse complement strand
GGCTTCGGCATGAGCTTCATGTCTGCCAGGCCCAGGCGCACCGCACGCAGGAAGCCCTGTTCGTCGAGCAGATGGTACTGGACCTTCATGGTAAGCGCGCTGCCGAACACGATCGACACCAGGGTCAGGATCGAGCCGAGCGCGAGCGTCGAAACACCAGTGATGCCCTGTCCGATGGTGCAGCCGAGCCCGAGCACGCCACCAAAGCCCATGAGTATCCCGCCGATGAAGTGATTGACGAAGTCGCTGAACGACGCGAACCACTCGATGCGGAAACTCTTGCTTATCAACGACCACAGGAACGAGCCGAGCACGATACCGGCCACCGTCACCACACCAAAGCTGAGCAGGCTCTTGGCAAAACCGCTGCTGGCGTAACCGAGCGCCTGGCCCATGGGGTTGATGAAGGTATAAGACTGCAGATTCATTGTCGCCTCGATAGGCTTGCCGGGCCTGTCGGTGAGGAATGCCCAGTTCTGGACGTAAGAGAGGATCGTGTACTTCTCGCCATCGGCGGTGACGGTGAAGATGCCGCTCGATATGTACCAGCCGGCGATCACGGCGAGTCCCACGACGACACCACCGAGGACGTTGTCGAAACTCTTGCGGAAGTCAGCCGACTTCAGCACGTAGATGAGAACCGCGGAGGCCACGATGATGCCGGCCCACAGGCGCGCGGTCGCGGGGTTCTCGCGCGAGATGAGTGCGCCAACGTCCTGGGTCACCGGCAGTTGAACCGCAAACACCTTGATCCACCCGAGGAACAGTTCCGAGTACAGCGTCTTGTCCGTGCCGGGGAACGGATTGACCATGAAGTAGGCGATCAGCGCGATGATGGCGAACACCATGACCGACTTGATATTTCCGCCGCCGGCGCGCACCAGGGTCTTGTTGCCACAACCCGAGCCGAGCGTCATGCCAATACCGAACATGAAACCGCCGAGCACATTCTCGAACCAGATGAGGCTGCTGGCGCGATACGGCGGAAACGTGGAGTCGAACGACGCCTTGCCAGTGGCCTGCATGATCGTCACGCCAAGAATCGCCAGCGCGATGGCGAGCAGCCACGCGCGCAGCCGTCCCTTGTCGCCGATATTGACCAAATCGGACACTGCGCCCATCGTGCAGAAATTGGTCTTGTTGGCGACCGCGCCCATCACTAGTGCAATGGCAAAGGTCGCCCACAGAAATGCGGAATACGCGCTGGCAAAACTGGAAAAATTCATACCTGTTTCCTCACAAATTCGTGGCTTGCCGGGACGGCGGCCCGGCCGGCCCAAAAAAGCGGGCGCCATCGTATCACAGCACCCACTCAGCGATAACGCGTCGGGTCCGCCACGCCCGCCTCGGCAAATCCGTCCCGCCGCAATCGGCACGAATCGCAGCGTCCGCACGCTTCACCGCCGGGACCCGGGTCGTAGCACGACGTGGTAAGCGAAAAATCCACGCCCAGCCCCGTCCCGGCCTGGATGATTTGCGCCTTCGTCATCTGGATCAGCGGCGCATGCAGCGAGACAGGCTGGCCCTCCACCCCGGCACGGGTGGCGACATTGGCTAGACGCTGGAAGGCCTCAATGTATTCCGGGCGACAGTCCGGATACCCGGAATAATCCACCGCGTTCACACCTATATATAGGGCGCGGGCGCCCAACACCTCCGCCCATCCGAGCGCAATCGCAAGAAACACCGTGTTGCGCGCCGGGACGTACGTCACCGGGATGCCCTCGCCCGGCGAGGTAGGTACCGCAATGCTGCGGTCGGTCAGCGCCGATCCCCCGATCCAGGAAAGATCGAGCGGCACGATGCGATGATCCGCGGCCCCAAGCTGCTGCGCCACACGCCGCGCCGCGTCGAGCTCCACGCGGTGGCGCTGGCCATAGTCGAACGTGAGGGCGTAACAGGCGAAGCCGTCGCGGTGCGCGAAGGCGAGGGTCGTCGCCGAGTCGAGCCCGCCGGACACCAGCACCACGGCTCTTGGAAGTTCAGCGCCCACGCGCATCCTGCCAGAGATACTTGTGAAGCTGGATCTGCATGCGCACCGGCAGCCGATCGGCAAGGATCCATTCGGCAAGCTCGGTCGCGCTCAACTCGCCATGCACCGGCGANNATCACGAACTTCACCTGATCCTTGGGCTTCAACAGCGCAATGTTCTCGATGCGGTTGCGTGCTTCCTCGCCGGAGCCGGGTGTCTTCAGGTCCATGACCACGCTCACACGCGCATCGATGTCGCCGATATCGAGCGCGCCGCTGGTTTCGAGCGACACCTCGTAGCCGTGATCGCACAGGCGCTTGAGCAGCGTGCGACAAGCGCGCTGCGCGAGCGGCTCGCCACCCGTGACTGTGACATGGCGCGGTGTGTACTGCGCCACCGCCGTCTCGACCTCCTCAAAGCTCATCCATCTGCCTTCGGTGAAGGCATATTCGGTATCGCAGTAACCGCAGCGCAGTGGACAGCCGGTGAGGCGCACGAACACGGTCGGAAACCCGACCGTGCGCGCCTCGCCCTGCAGCGAGAAGAAGATTTCGTTGACCCGCAGGCGATCCGCCGCTGAGGCGGGCGCCAGAGACGAAGGAGATTCGGAACGAGCCATGGCGGCGAGTAACGGGTTTGGCAGGCGAGCAAGCTTACACGGCCCGCCCGCTTCCCGAAACCCGCGCGCGCCGGCTAGCGTCCCTCTTTCTTCATGAGATTGAGACGGCCCTCGGCCGATTTCGCCACGGTGGTGTTGGGATATTGCTTCACCACCCTGGTGAGGTTCTCGCGCGCCTTGGGATAATCGCCCAGCTCATAGTAGCTGTAACCGATCTTGAGCATCGCGTCCGGCACCTTGCCGTTGGAGGGGTACTTGGCGACCACACGCTGGAACTCATCCACCGCGACCTTGAAGTTGCGCACGTAGTAGGACGCCTCTCCGATCCAGTACTGCGCATTCCCAGCCAGCGGACTCGTGGGATGCTGTTCGATGAACTCGCGGAAACTCTTGGCCGCGCGCTCGTAGAACCCCTGCTTCATGAGCGCAAAGGCCGCGTCGTAGTCCTCCTGGTCGCTCGCCGCGGCCTTCGCCGCTGGTGGTGGCGCCGCACTGGCACGCGTCGTGCTCGACGCGGCTGCCCCTGCCGCCGCTCCGGCGGCCGCCGGGGCCACCGCACTCGGCGCCGGCTCAACCACCCCCGACATTGCGGCCCCACCGCGCCGCTCGAGGTTGCGCAGGCGCTGATCGAGATCGTTGGTGAGATCCCGATTGCGCGCCTTGAGCTTCTCGACCTCATGGGTCTGCACTTCGAGTTGGCCACGCAGGTCGCGCACCTCGGCCTGCAACTGCTCGAGCTGCAGCAACAGATCAGCCAGGCTTTCGCGCGTCGCGGTACTCGATGCCTGCGCGACCTGTGCCGCACCGCCCTTGGACGCGTCCTTGCGCTCGAAGAGCCCTGCGGCCATGGCGCTGCCGGCTGCGTTCAGCAGCACAAGCGCCAGGCCNNTCCACTGATTGTGCACGGCGCTCACCCAGCGCGAGGTTGTACTCGCGCGTGCCGCGCTCGTCGCAATGGCCAGAAAGCCGTACCTTGAGCGCCGGATTGGCGGCGAGGTACGCGGCATGCGCCTCAATGATGGAGCGCGACTCGTCGTCGATCGTGGTGCTGTCGAAGTCGAAATACACCACGCGCTTGGCGAGCAGGTCGGCGCGCGCGCCGGCACCAACGGCCGCACCACCCGCGCCGCCGGGTCCGCCGGCGCCGCTCGTCTCGGCGCCCGCACCAGCGCCCTCGCCTTCCTTTTTGTCAGTAGTGGCACAGCCCGCGAGACCCAGTCCCGCCACGGCCAGTCCGATCCATAGCATCCTGAACTTCATCGTATTACTCCTTTGCCCCGCCCGGGGCTTGTTGCAGTTCACGGTTGTAAGGCGACCATGCGGGTTCCCGCACATCTCCCTGTTCAAAACGATAGAGCTGGCGCGTCCGCCCTTCCGCCGAGATGGAAGCCAGCACGCCGCGTCCGCGCACCTCGGTCGCGTACAGGATCATGCGCCCGTTCGGCGCAAAGCTCGGCGACTCATCGAGTGTGGTGTCGGTAAGCACCTGCAGCGCGCCGCTATCGAGCCGCAGCGTGGCGATGCGGAACTGGTTGCGGTAGGCGCTGACCAACGTGAGCGAACGTCCGTCCGGTGCGTACGAGGCGCGCGCATTGTACTCGCCCTCGAAGGTGAGACGTGTGGCGCGCCCGCCATCCGCCGACACGCGGTAGAGCTGTGGGCGACCGGCGCGATCCGACGTAAACACCAGGGTGCGCCCATCCGGCGACCAGGCGGGCTCGGTATCGATGGCTGGATCATTGGTGATGCGCCGCAGCGCGCGCGAGCGCAACGTGAGCACATAGATCTCCGCGTTGCCGTCCTTTGAGAGCGTCAGCGCGAGCTGCTTGCCGTCCGGCGACCAGGCCGGCGCGCTATTGATGCCCGCAAACTCTGCCACCAGCTCGCGTCGACCGTCGATCACGTTCTGCAGGTATACCTTTGAGCGCTTTTGCTCGAAGGAGACGTAGGCGAGCTGCTGGCCATCCGGCGACCAGGCCGGCGACATCAGCGGCTCGCGCGAACTGACGACGGTGATCGGATTGAAGCCGTCGGAATCGGCGATCTGAAGCTTGTGCGTGCCAGTGCGTGCCGTGCCGTCCTGCGTGACATAGGCAATGCGCGTATTGAATGCGCCCGGCTCGCCGGTGAGCTTTTCGTGGATGATGTCGGCAATCTGGTGCGCCACCGTCCGCAACATCGATTCGCTTACGGTGTAGCGATATCCCGCGAGCTGTGTTTCCTTGAAGACGTCGTAGAGGCGGAATTGCACCTGATATTGCTTGTTGCCGAGCGCTCGCACGCCGCCGATGACCAGCGCCTCGGCCTTCAGGATGCGCCAGTCCTTGAACACCACGTCCTTGTCCTCGTGCGGACGACTGACGTAATTCCTGGCGGGCAATACCTCGAAGCGCCCGCTGCGGGTGAGATCGGCACCAATCACATCGGAGACGACCTGCGGCGGCGCGCCCTTGCCATCGAACTTGAACGGCACGATCGCGATCGGCTGACCGGTTTCGGCACCGCGCGTGATTTCGATGGTCAGCACTGCGTGGCTCGCGCCCGACAGCGCCATCAGCCCCGCGGCAATCCACAATCTTGTCCATCGTCCCATCATCGTCGACTCGTCACTCCTGCGGATTGAACACAAACTCAATTTCCCGGAAATACTCGAAAATTTCGGCATCCGTCGGCAGCGGCAATGGCGAGGCCTTGAATACCGCATTTTCCACCGAACGATCAAACAGCGCATTGCCGCTGCTCTTGACCACCTTGGCCGCCAACACCTCGCCACCCGGGACGACCCGCACGCGCACCACGCACTGCATACCCTGCGTCGCCCCGCCCGGCCGGCTCCAGCTGCGCTCCACCTTCTGGCGGATGATGGCGCGATAGCGGTCCATTTCGCTCTCTGCGCGCGCAGCGCGTGCCGCATCGACCCGGGCCTTCTCTTCCGCCGCAATCTGTTGCTTCAAGTGCTGCTCGGCCTCCTGCTGGCGGCGCTTGCTCGCCTCTTCCTTGCGCTTGGCCTCCGCAACGCGGCGCTTTTCTTCCTCGGCCTTGCGCTTCTTTTCCGCCTCGGCCTTCTGGCGGCGCTCCTCTTCCTGCTTGCGCTTCAACGCTGTCTGCTTCTTCGCTTCCTCCGCCCGGCGTTGCTCGTCCTGCTTGCGCTTCACCGCCGCCTGTTGTTTTGCTTCCTCTGCCCGGCGCTGTTCATCTTTTGCCTTGCGCTCCCGCTCGGCGTCCGCCTTTTGGCGGCGCTCCTCGTCGCGCTGGCGCTTCAGTGCCTCGGCCTCGGCACGGCGCCGCGCTGCTTCGCGCTCCGCGGCTCCGGTCGTTGGCTCTTCCACCACCCGCGCCTGGATGACCGGCGCCGTGCGCGTGATGCTCCAGCGCACGCTGATCGTAAGCGCGACGACGATCGCGATGTGCACCAGCACTGCGAACAGTACCGACCACCCCAGGCCCGGATCGCGGCTCGCGAGCATGGCCGACAAGGACTTCCGGTGCGCCATCAGCGATTCTGCGGTGTCTCCGTAATGAGGCCTACGCTCGGCGCCCCGGCATCCTGCAACAGCGTCATTGCCTTGACCACGTGTTCATAGGCAACGCGCCGGTCGCCGCGCACCACGACCGGGGTCTGCGGGCGAATCCGCAGTATACCCGCGACCTTGCGCCGCAAATCATCGGCCCCGATACGGCGATCGTCCAGATAGTACCGTCCCTCCCGATCGACCGTGACGACAAGCGTCTCGCGGTCCTGGGCATCGACGGGCTTCGCCGCCGCCTGCGGCAACTCGACCTTGACGCCCTGCGTAAGCAGCGGCGCCGTGATCATGAAGATGACGAGCAGCACCAGCATCACGTCGATATACGGCACGACGTTGATCTCGCTCATCAGGCGCTTCTTGTTCTTGCGGTATTCCATCACGCTCTCTGCGCGAACGCCTGGCGCTGCAGGATACTCGCGAACTCCTGCGCGAAGATCTCGTAACGCGTCACCAGCCGCTCGACGTTGGTGGAGTAGCGGTTGTAGGCGATGACGGCGGGGATTGCCGCGAACAAGCCAATGGCGGTTGCGATCAGCGCCTCGGCGATACCAGGCGCCACGTGTGCAATGGTCGGCTGCGAGATGGCACCCAGCGAGCGAAACGAGTTCATGATTCCCCAAACCGTCCCGAACAGGCCGACATAGGGACTGGTCGAGCCGACCGTGGCGAGAAACGATAGCGACGTCTCGAGATAATTGATCTCGCGCGACAGTGCCACGCGCATCGCGCGCTGCACGCCTTCGAGTACGTCGTTTGGCTCCATGCCGCCCTGCTGGGTGAGGCGCTTGAACTCCTTGTAGCCCTCGGCGAACAGATTCGCGATGCCACTCGGCTCCTCGCCCTTGCGCGTGACCTCGCTAAACAGCTGACCGACGTTGCCCCCGGCCCAGAAGCGCGACTCGAACTGATCGGCAGCGCGTTGCGCCGAGCGCAGCGTAAACCACTTGCGAAAGATCATGGTCCAGGAAAGCAGTGACGCCACCATGAGTCCCAGCATCACGAGCTGCACCGGCAACGACGCCTTGGTGACGAGGTCGAAAAGCGCGATACCGTCGGTTGAAGTTGTGACGTTCATGTCAGGCGATGCGCCTCCACGCGCTCGAGGATGTCCCGGGGTACCGCGCGCGGCGTGAAGTCGCCGGCCGCCAGGCAAGCGATTTTGACCTCCCCCTGACACAGGGCTGCGCCGTCCCGTTCGATATTCTGCGCGAAGGTAAGGCTCGCGCCGCCCACGCGCTGCACGGCCACCGTGGCCTGCAGTAGGTCATTGAAGCGTGCGGGTTTGATGAAGTCGGCAGTGATGGAGCGCACCGCGAATAGGACTCCGGACCGCCGGACTAGTTCATCCTGCTCGAATCCGAGTTGGCGCA
>DKBM01000007.1:0-3205 GCA_002451215.1 Proteobacteria bacterium UBA6900 | reverse complement strand
GGCGGCGCGAAGATACCGGTGGTCGAGAGGGCGAACAGCAGGATGAAGCCCAGCACGAACAGCGGGAACTTGCCGACAATGATCTGGCCAAGGTTCACCTTGAGGCCGGTCTGCTCGCGCTTGACGTACCACACGGCAAGCCACAGCACGATGATCGGCAGGAACAGGATGCGGGTGATGTTGAAGATCTCGGCGACCTTCAGGGTCTCGATGCCGTTTGGCTGATAGATCAGCGCCGCGGCCGCAACCTGCGCCGAGTTCAGGATACCCGTACCGGCCCAGGCACCGAACTGGGTGTAACCCAGGCCGAGCGCACGACCGACTGGCGGGAAGATGAACATCATCAGCACGCCCCAGAGCAGGATGGTACCGATGGTNNTAGGCGATTTCGGTGGACTTGGCCTGCACGACCGGGGCCGAGGCGACTGCTGCCGAAACACCGCAGACACCCATGCCGGCCGAGAGCACGCCGCCCATGGAGTTCGCGATCTTCTTGCGGGAACCAAGCCACAGCGTCATGCCGACGGAGCCGAGCACGAAGAAGCCGATCAGGGTGAAGGAGAGACCGCCCAGGTGACGCAGCTCAGCCGCGGAGTAGAGCGCACCGAGCAGGACGACACCGGTCTTGAGACCGAGGCGCGAGAGGCGCACGCCGTTCTCCGCCCAGTGTGGCACTTTGAACACATTCACCACGATCATGCCGACGATGATGCCGAGCAGGATGTAGTTCACGCCTAGCGTNNGGCTCAAGCCCGTACTTGTTGACGAACACCAGCAGCAGAATGAATAGCGCGCCGCCGATCGTCGAGACGTAGTAGTCGAAGTTGCCTTCCTTCGCGGGCAGCGCGAGCTGCCACAGACCCACGACCACCCCGATGGCGCCAAAGATATAGCCCATCGTAACCATCTCCCCCGCGAGCTTGCTCGTATGCAGCTCTTTCAGCACGCCGGCCAGATGGCCCTGCGATACGAGCCATGCGAAGCCCACCATGATGATGCCGATAATCAGCACCCATGGTGTTTTCTTGGTGTAGACCATGTTGCACTCCTCCAGATGTTGGCGATATGTAGAAGATACTGCTTGACCCGGCGCGCACCCGAGTTTGCTTATAAGTATTCACTAATAGACAGCTCGCGCGTGGCAGCATTGAAGCATGGTGTGTTCAGCGTCGACAAGCGACGAGCGCCATAGATTTTTATTGGCTCAATAGAAATTTGTGCTCGACAACAGGTTTCCGTGGACAAGGCGTCCACACTTCCCGCGCGGCAAGTTGCTAGTGCTTGGACTTGGGCGGCGCTGCGGGAATTGCGTAGGGTAGCGGCCGGAACCCCAGCTTCGGGCCACTGAGACTTCCAAGATGAACGGCGGCTCCATCGGCATCAGGGAGCCGTACTACGCTGAGAAGGTCGCAGCCGCCGTTTGGAGCAGGTTGCGCATCGATCACCGTGCCAGCTGCCTGCTCACCGTGTTCCGGCGTGAACAGGCGCTCGCCCGGCCGGGGGCAGTTGTCCGTATCCACTACGGCGCGGTACATGCGTTGCTTGAGCTGGCCGAGATACTGCATGCGGGCAACGATCTCCTGTCCCGGATAGCACCCCTTCTTGAAGCTGACGCCACCAAGAAGCTCGAGGTTAGTCATCTGCGGTACAAACTCCTCGACCGTGCCCGGGAAGATATTCGGAATGCCGGCCTCGATATCCAGCCAGCGCCACGCCGCCATGCCAACAGGTTGACAATGCGCTGACAGTGCCTGCCAGAGCGCAACCGCCTTGTTCACGGGGGCAACGATTTCGAGCCGCGTCGCCGGCCCTGGAAGCGCGAGAATGGTCACGTCGTCGCGGGCAGTGCAGCCGTCCGGGGCGACAGGCAGTTCATCGAGCAACGGTGTCGCCCGCGCGGCCACGCCCGGACCACAAAGTCCGAAGCAGGCAAGCTCGCCATCGGCCTGCTCGAGCACCACCTTTGAGCGCAACACGAACATGCGCAAGCGTTTGAGCACGGCGTCCGCCAGGTCCCGCGGAAGTTGCAGGAAATAGTCGTCGCCGCGCCTGAAGAGTCGAAGGATCGCCAGCATTCGTCCCTTCGGGGTGTTGTAGGAGCTGAGCTGACTCCGTACAGCATCGACCACGCGAACATCGTTACTGAGTTGTCCCTGCAAAAATGCCTGCGCATCGGCACCCGACACCCGAATCAGGGCGAAGCCGGACAGATCCACCAGCACATCGCGCGTCGCGGCCGCACGGATTTCATCGCGCGGCTCGGCGAACCGAGGCGGCGAACCGTCCTGGCTAAATGTTGCGCCGTGTCCGGCGAGCATCGATTTCCATGTTTCGTTCATGGGCATCAGTTTACGCAAGAGACCAATAAGGTCGCGATCATACACAAAGATTCTGCATCGCTGTGCCGCAATTCAAGGCTTCCGGAATGGACTGATGGCTTGTCGACGGAAACGATCCCCGGCGCATGCAAAGCCTCATGCCGTACGGGTCGAAGGTAGGGGCTTTTGCCGGGCAAAAAAAACCCGGGGCAGCGCAAGGCATGCCCCGGGCATATCGCCAACAAACTTTTAGTGGATTACCTCGCCACCGTCATTACCACGATCCCCACGATGATCAGCGAGATGATCAGCGCCGCCAGGTCTTCCGTGCGGTCGTTCTTGAAGATGGTAAGCGCGGTACCACGATCGAATTTATCTTTCGACATGTTCAGTTGCTCCTACGTTAAATGGTTTCGTGGACGAGCAGGTAGACCACGAGCAGCGAGCCGATCGCCTTGGTCAGGCCGACGATGGTGCCGATCACGATTGGCTGGCCACCGGCCTGCTTGATCGAGGCCATGGTGATCTGCATGCCGAGGCCCGTCAGACCGAAGGCGAAGAACCACACGATGAGCGTGCGGAACCACTTCACGCGTTTCGCCGTATGGCGTACCGCATGGTGAGCGTCCTTCAGCACATGGTTGGCGTCCTTTGACAGTATCTTGGCATTCACGATACCGCGCAGGGTGTCATCGTCGTCGATCGACATGACCTTCTTGTTGTCGATGAGACGAGTAAGGGCGGCCTTCTGGTCCTCGCGCTGGACCTTGTCGGCGTCCGCCTTCAGGGCGGCAACCTGCTCGTCTTTCAGCAGTTTTTCTTCCTTGATGTTGTTATCGAAGTACTTGCCCTTGTAGTGGTTAGGCGGCGCGAAGATACCGGTGGTC
>DKBM01000026.1:0-3786 GCA_002451215.1 Proteobacteria bacterium UBA6900 | reverse complement strand
TCGCGCCCGGGCACCGAGGTGCTGGCGGTGCAGATCCTGCGCTTCGCCGACGACGGCCTGTGGGGCAAGCTTTCGGCGCTGGGGATCATCATGATCTTCATCTCGACCGCGCTCGTACTCCTGGCCACGCTCATCGGCGGAAAGCTCAGGGCAGTGGAGGCCTGAGACACTGGGTCAGAAGGGGTTCTCGCGAAATAAAGGCGAAATAAAGGGGTCAGCACCCTTTACGCAAAGTTTAGAGTCGGATTTCAGTTTCCGCTAAAGTTCGGACCAACTGTCCTCGGGCCCGATTGTTCGTATTGGAAAGGGAGGGAATTGTTTGCGTGTGGCCGTTTACTAAGGCACAAAGGGAAACGCGGGGGATCAATGCGAATTCTGTCGTTGTCGAGAACGGCCTCGCGACGATCGATGTGCGCGGACAGACTTGCCCGGGCTATCTGCTCGCCATCAATAAAGCCGTGGAAGCACTGCCGGCCGGCACACCAGCCCGGCTCCTCATCAGCTACCCGCCGTGCGGCGACGATGTGGCGGCGTGGTGCGACGCGCGGCAGATCGCCTATCTCGGGATTTCTCGATCGGACGGCATGTGGGTCGTCGAGATTCGCAAGTAGCGCCGCGCGCGAATATTGGGGTCAAGTCACAGTCCTCGCTAACAGTCAGGACTATTTATTTCTGAGTGCTCCGTCGCGCCCGCCTCCGTTGCTTCCGCCAGCATCTATTCCGGAAAGACCGCGATTTTCGGGTCATTCGCACCGCGCTGAGGATATTCGCTAGGGCTGCCGGTAGCGCGCAACCAGCCGGCCCAGCCCGTAGCCAAGGGTGCCGGCGATCAACAGATAGAACGGCAAGAAGACAAAACCGATCGGCGCCGTTGACGAGCGCGAGGCGAAGATCGAGATGTTGCCCCACAGGCTCACCGCGACCATGAGCAGGGCAGCGGCGAGCGCACCACCGAGGCGCCGGCTGGCCAGTGAAGCGTCGTTTGCGGGTGCCTTGCCGAGATGCAGTAGGCAGAACACGCCAAACGCCACGAACGGCGCGGCGTGCAACGCAGTCAAGATGACCAGCCCCGGCTCGGCACCGGTGAACGATTGCCAGAATTCCGAGAACACCTGCGCCACCGAGCGGCGCCTGGCGAGCCACATGGACACGGCCGGCAGCGTGAGCCCGGCGAGTGTGCTGCCCCAGAACAGCGTGACCGCGAAGCCTTCCACTGACCCTGGTTGCTTTGTCTCGTTCGTCACGGCTTCTCCCCTGTGGAGGCGAGTGGCGCGGTGCTGCCGATTAAGGCGATGGCCTCGGCTGCTGCTGTGCGCACCAGCGCGTCGTCGTCTTGCAGCCGCTCGCGCAGCGCGGGCAGGGATGGCGTAGCTGCGGGACCGATCGCGGCCAGCGTCTCCACCGCGAGATAGCGGTTGAGCGGGCGAGTGTCGCTGAGGACGGCGGTGACTTCGGCCAGCGCGGGCGCGGCCGAAGGGCCCAGGCGCGTGAGCTTTTGCAGCGCGTAACGAACTCCGCTGCCGGATTTGAGTGTGTGCGTCTGTACCCACAGTTCGGTCTCAAGATTGGGCGATTGATCCAGCGACCGCAGCGCGTTGGCGGCCGCGGCTGCGTAACGCTTGTCCTTGCCAATGGCGCGAATAGCGGGCGCCGCCTCTTGCAGCGGTTCGCGCGACAAAAAGCCGTAGGAGAATGCCAGCAGTGCGTCGTGCCGTACGGTCTCGCTCGGGTCGCCGAGCGCGGCGATGATTGCCTGCGTGGATTCGGCGGTACCGACACCAATGCGCCCGAGCGCGGTGACCGCCCAGCGACGGACCAGATCATTGGAGTCGCGCGCCGCGATGGCCAGCGCCGGTATCGCCGCCTTGCCAACCGGACCGAGTTCAGCGAGTACCATCGCTGCCTCGTAGCGCGTGCGCGGATCATCGTGGCGCAGCGCTTCGGTGTAGCGGGGAATGAGCCCATGCGCCGCCGCTGGCGAAACCTCCACCAGCGCGCCGACCGCCGTCGTGCGGTCGTTGAGTTTGCGATCCGGCTGCGCGAGCTTCAGTAGCGCTTCGACGGCAGGTTTCGCCTGCGGACCGAGGCGGGCAAGGCTGGCGGCGGCGTGACGCCGGGCTTTCGAGTCGCTGCTGTCCAGCGCGCGGATCAGCGCCGGCACGGCATAAGCGCTGTGAAAGACCCAGAACGCGCTGATGCCGAGGAGAATCAGCAACGCCAGCGCGCCCAGATGGAAACCGATTTGCCGGTTGGTCATGGAAGNNGTTGCTCACAAATACAGGCAAATTCTGGTTCCGGATACTTCCGCCGATATGGCATGCCGCTTTCCGCCGGAACTTCTCGAACCACCCGGTCGGCCAATTGATAGCCGTCAAAGCAGGGGACGTTCCACCGGTGTACAAATGCTTCATACGCAACGGGTCGAACCATCGCTTTATTAAGCGCGCTTGTGCATTTCGAAATATTGGCGCGCACCGTGAACACGACGCGGAAAGGAGGCAACATGAAAAGGTGCATCATTGGCCTGATCGCGATACTTGGTATCGCCTGGACGGCGGGTACCGCGATGGCCGCGACGCAAGACAAGTACGCGCTGCCCGAGCCCTACCTGGCGTGGGAGAAGGCCTATCTCAAGGAGTTCCCCGAGTTGCAGGGCGTCATGGACGTCATGATCGCCACGGCGGTGCAGCAATTGAAGGACCCCACCTCCGACGTTCTGCACAACCGGGTGTGCTCGGCCCTGGCCTACGACATGGGTAAGTCGCTGCCCAAGCACGATCGCAAGCTCGCCATTGGCGCGGACATCCTTCACAACATCAGCAAGGAGGACAAGGCGACCGTCCTGACGAACCCCGAGGTATACGGGAAGGCGACAGCGATGGTCTCGAAGCTGAAGAAAGCGGGGTACTTCAAGCCCTCTCCCGGATTCTGGGGAGACGAGGCGGTGTTGAAGAACCCGAAGGTCGGGGGCAACCTTGGCCTCGTGCACCACATCACGGGCGCCATGGCGGCCGCTGACATTGCGCACAAGGTGGGGGGATTCTCCGGCAAGGATATCGAAATGATGCAGGTGACCATCCTGGAGCACTCCACCGGATACTGGTACTTCCGCAATTCCGTCGACGATGCGGCGGGACGCAAAGGAGCCTGGCAGGTTGTCTACCCCGAGCCGGAGAACGAGCCGGCCAAGATCGCCCACGACGCCGACCTGATCTCCCAGTTCGTCTACGAGTCGGTGGTCCCTGAAGGAAGCAAGTGGCGCGGACTCGCCAAGAAGCGCTGGAAAGCAAAGGATACGAAGGAAGAAGCCCACATTGTTTACTACGTGTTCTTCCGCCTCTTTGAGGAAGCCAAGACGGAGCAAGGCAAGGCGCTGGCGAAGGAGCAGTGGGAGAAGATCCGGCCCGAGTTGGTGAAACTCATGGGTCTCAAGCCTGACGAGGATCCCATCAAGGTTCTCGGAGTGCCGAAGATCTTCCAGTAGTCGGTGACGCGCCAGTGCGGTCGGGGTGACTTATTTGCCGTCACTCCGACCGTTATGCCGGATAACTAGCGAGAGCGGCCGTCGACCTGCATTACTGAAAGCGATGACAGGTCGACACCCTCAAGGCAGCGCGTGTTGACGGCAGCCTTGCGATTGCCCGACGGATCGGTTCCCTCGCCGAAAGGATGAATGCCGCACCTGGGGCAAAAGTGGTGCCGGATCGTTTCGGTCCCGAACGTGTAGGTCGCAAGGGCGCTTTCTGGAGTCAGCAGCAACAGCTTGTCGCGCGGAACAAACCAGTG
>DKBM01000119.1:0-54781 GCA_002451215.1 Proteobacteria bacterium UBA6900 | reverse complement strand
ATGTTGAGGCTGTTTGAGCTGGAAAAAGCGCTGTACGAGCTGCGCTATGAACTTGGAAGCCGCCCGGACTGGGCGCACATTCCGTTGCATGCGCTGAACGGACTGGTTGGCGAGTTGTTGCGTTAATCTGCCCGCAAGGGCTAAGCACACGAACCATCGCAAGGAGGGTGTTATGGAACAAGTCAGTGTGGCGCTGGAGCCCGTCAGGGCCTTTATGGTGGAAGTTGGGCAGTTCTTTCCGAAGCTGCTGATGGCGGCCATTATTCTGGTGGCGGGCTGGATGGTTGCCAAACTGGTCCGGGTTGGCCTCGCGAAGGGGCTGAAACTCGTCAACTTCAACGTGTTGGCGGAACGGGCCGGGATGGACGACTTCTTGAAGCAGGGCGACATCAAGACCGATACCGTCGGCATCCTGGCGTTGCTCGCCTACTGGCTGGTAATCCTGCTTGCACTGATGATGGCGTTCAACAGCCTTGGCCTCACCTATGTAACCGACCTGGTTGGCCGCGTGGTGCTGTTCGTGCCGAAGGTGATCGTAGCGGTAGTGATTCTCGCCATTGGCGCGTATTTTGCGCGATTCGTTGCGCGGGCGGTGAGCACCTACGCCAAGAACGTCGGAATTGAGGACGCCGATCTGCTCGGGCGAATCTCCATGTATGCCATTATGGTGTTCGTGGTGCTGATCGCGCTTGATCAGGTCAACATCGGTGGCGATATCGTGCGCCAGACATTCCTGATCGTTCTGGCTGGCGGTGTGCTGGCGCTGGCGATCGCGTTCGGCATCGGCGGGCAGAAGTGGGCTGGCCAGATTCTGGATCGCTGGTGGCCGAAGAAGGGAGGCTGAGTCCCGCGATGATTCAACCGGATTTGATGGCAGGAGAGAAGTGATGGCCAAGCGAAGCACGGCGCGCAAGGATACGCGCATCCTGGCGTTTGTGATGGCGGGCGGTGGCGGAACGCGGCTGATGCCGCTTACCGCCGAGCGCTCCAAACCGTCGGTGCCCTTTGGCGGGCGCTATCGCATTGTCGATTTTGCCCTCTCGAATCTCATCAACTCCGACATTCACTCCATTTACCTGCTGGTGCAGTACAAGTCCCAATCGCTGATCGAGCACGTTCGCAAGGCCTGGGTCCTCTCGCCCATGCTCACGAATCATTTCGTGACGGTTGTGCCGCCGCAGCAGCTGGGCGACCGTCCGGAGTGGTTTCAGGGCACGGCCGATGCGGTGCGGCAGAACCTTGAGTTGCTGCGCATGCACCAGCCCGATCTGGTGCTGGTATTCGGTGCCGACCATATCTACCGTATGGACGTGCGACAGATGGTGGCGTTCCACCGCGAGCACGATGCGGAGATCACGGTGTCGGCGTTGCCGGTGCCACTCCAGCAGGCGCGCGGCTTCGGGATCATCGATACCGAGCCAGACGGGCGCATCCGCGACTTCCGCGAGAAGCCGCAGCAGCCGCCGCCGATGCCGGGGCGTCCCACGCATGCGTTTGCTTCGATGGGCAACTATCTGTTTCAGGCCGATGTGCTGGTAGATGCGCTGGAGGAGGCGGGGGCGCGGGGCGAGAACGATTTCGGTAGGCATGTCCTGCCGCGGCTGATGAAGAGTCATCGACTCTATGCCTACGACTTTTCCACGAATGATGTGCCCGGCATCAAAGCCTATGAGGAGCCCGCCTACTGGCGCGACGTCGGAACCATCGAGGCCTACTTCAATGCCCACCAGGATGTGCTTGGACTCGAGCCGCGGTTCGATGCCTTCAATCCAGCTTGGCCAATCTTTTCCAGCAACTATCAGGGCCCGGTAACGCGTATTCTCGGTGGTTCGATCGAGAACAGCATTTTCGCCGGAGGTACCGTCATCAAGGGCGGACGCGTCCACAACTCGGTCTTGCGGCGCGAGGTGGTGCTGGAACCGGACGTGGAGCTCGAGGAGTGCATTATTTCGGACTACGTGCACATCAAGCGCGGTGCGCGCCTGCGCCGTGTGATCGTCGACCAGTACAATGTGATTGAGCCCGGCACGCAGATCGGTTTCGATCCAGAGCAGGACGCCAAACGCTATACGGTGGCACCCGGCGGAATCGTGGTGGTGCCAATGGGCCAGGCCGGCAGTGCGCCGCGTTCAAGTTTTGAGGAGCAAGTGTAGGCCCTCCTATGTCGAACCACAGCATGGCCATTTGGCCCGGTGAACCCTATCCGCTCGGGGCGACCTGGGACGGGGAAGGCGTCAATTTCGCAATTTTTTCCGAGAACGCGGAGAAGATCGAACTTTGTCTGTTCGATCCGCTTGGCAAGCGGGAGATCGCGCGCATTGATATGCGCTGGCAGACTGACCTGGTTTGGCACTGCTACCTTCCCGAAGGGCGACCCGGAATGCTGTACGGATACCGCGTGCACGGGCCCTACGACCCTGGCAACGGCAAGCGTTTCAACCCCAACAAGTTGCTGATCGATCCCTACGCCAAGGCCATCGTCGGCGCGGTGAAATGGAGCGATGCGCTGTTCGGTTACCGGGTCGGCGCAAAGAAAGAGGACCTGTCATTCGACAAGCGCGACAGTGCCGCCGGCATGCCGAAGTGCAAGGTCATCGATTCGGCATTCACCTGGGGCGAGGATCGCCCTCCGCGCACCGCCTGGAACAAGACCGTTATCTACGAGTTGCACGTCAAAGGTTTCACGCAGCGTCACCCGGAAGTCCCGCCGGCGCTGCGCGGCACCTACGCGGGGCTTGCCACGGCGCCGATCATCGAACATTTCAAGCGTCTCGGCGTCACCGCTATTGAGCTGATGCCCGTGCACGCCTTTCTTGATGATCGGCACCTCGTCGAAAAGGGGCTGCGCAACTACTGGGGGTACAACTCGATCGGGTTCCTGGCGCCGGATTTCCGCTATGCCGCCACGGACCTGACCGCCGAGTTCAAGACCATGGTGAAGACGCTGCACTCCAACGGCATCGAGGTGATTCTCGATGTCGTCTACAACCACACGGCAGAGGGCAATCACATGGGCCCGACGCTGGCCTTCCGCGGGATCGACAATGAGTCGTATTACCGCGTGATGAGCGATAACGGGCGCTTCTACATGGACTACACCGGATGCGGCAACACGCTCAACATGCGCCACCCGCGCGTGCTTCAGCTCATCATGGATTCGCTGCGCTACTGGGTGCTGGAGATGCACGTCGATGGGTTTCGCTTTGACCTCGCGTCGGCACTGGCGCGCGAGCTGCACGAGGTGGATCGGCTCTCGGCGTTCTTCGACATCGTGCACCAGGACCCGGTGCTCTCGCAGGTAAAACTGATCGCCGAGCCGTGGGATCTCGGTGAGGGCGGATATCAGGTCGGCAACTTTCCGGTCGGCTGGACCGAGTGGAACGGCAAGTATCGCGATTCGCTGCGCGCCTACTGGAAGGGCGAGGGCGGGTTGATCGGCGAACTGGCGTCACGTCTGACGGGCTCGTCCGATCTCTACGGGCACAGTGGCCGGCGCCCCTATGCCTCGATCAACTTCGTGACCGCGCACGACGGCTTCACGCTGCACGACCTNNTACTGCCAGGACAACGAGATCTCCTGGGTAGACTGGGAGCTTTCGGTTCAGGAGCGCGAGCTTTTCGAATTCACACGCCGACTGATCCGGCTCAGGAAGGCCCATCCGGTATTTCATCGGCGTTCGTTCTTTCAGGGCGCGCATGTAAGCGGCGGCGGAGTGAAGGACATTCTGTGGCTGAAGCCGGATGGCGCCGAAATGACCGATGAGGAATGGCAGCACTCCTTTGCGCGCTGCCTCGGGATGTACTTGGCGGGCGAGGGACTGGAGGAGGTGGACGAGCGCGGCCAGCCGCTGCGGGACGCGAACTTCCTGGTGCTGCTCAATGCCCATCACGAGCGGATCGACTTCGTACTGCCGGGGCTGCATCCGGAGTCACAGTGGTGGTTCGATCTGGATACCAGCCGGCCGGGCAGCGCCGTGCGCGACCACAGTTATGCAGCCGGGCAGACCTATCCGCTGGAAGGTCGCTCGCTGGTGCTGTTGATCGAAAGACACGCCTGATGGGAGTCTCCGGTTCGCGCCGTGGTGTGGCGCGTGCCCGCGATACGGGGCTGTTGGCGGAGGCCTGCGCGCGGGCGCATGCACTGCTGGTGCGCAACACTACCGATGGCGGTATTCTCGCGGCGACTCCCGGGGAGGCAGCGGATGCCCGGCGCTACACGCGGATCTTCGGGCGGGACGCCGCCATTTGCGCGATCGCCATGGCACTCTCCGGCGACGCCGTGCTGCGACGTGGCGCGGAGGCCAGCCTCAGGGCGCTCGCCGCGCACCAGGCCGACAATGGCCAGATTCCGAAATACGTGGATCCCGCTGGTCGCGAGGGTGATTTCTGGTATCTCGGCTGCATCGATGCCACGCTCTGGTGGCTCATTGCATTGAGATTTGTAGCGACCCGGGGCGGCGATCTCTCGCTCGAGCATGAGTTGGGGGGCCAGGCGGCGCGCGCCATCCAGTGGCTGCGTGCGCAGGAGCATCCACGCCTGCATCTCGTCCAGCAGAACGAGGCGAGCGACTGGGCCGACGTCATGCCGCGTTCCGGATTCGTGCTCTATAGCAATGCATTGTGGTACTACGTCAAACGCCTTTATTCCGTTCCCGCGACGGACGAGACGCACTACCACTTTAATCACCTGTTCCATCCGTTCTCGCGCGATTTGCCCGAGTATCATCGGCTGCGTCTGCTCATGCACTACGCGCGACACCACGCGCGCGACCAGGAGCTGTACCTCAGCTTCGTCAACTTCTCGTTTTTCGGCGAGGAAGGCGATGTGCTCGGCAACCTTCTCGCGATCGTGTTCGGCCTTGCCGACGATGCCCAGTCCAATCGCATCATCCATACCCTGACACAGCTGCGCGCTGACAAGCCATGGCCGATGCGCGCCGTGTGTCGTCCGATCCGCCGGCGCAGCCGTCTGTGGCGGCTCTATATGGAGCGCCACCGGCAGAACGTCGCGTATCAGTATCACAATGGCGGCATCTGGCCGTTCATTGGCGGCTTCTGGGTCATGGCGCTGGCGTCCCTGGGACTTCGCGCCGCCGCAAGCGACGCGCTTGACGAGCTTGTCGCCGTCAACCAACTTAACAATTGGGCGTTTAATGAGTGGTTGCATGGCAAGACCGGCAAGCCCATGGGCATGTCCGGGCAGTCGTGGAACGCTGCCATGCTACTGCTCGCGAATCATGCGCTGCAGGAAAAGGTGTTCTGAGAGGCGATCGGAGCACGTCGCGCCGGACCCGGACAATTCGTTGGCACCGCGCACCCTGCGACCCGCGATGCCCGGCCAGGTAATTCGCGACACCAACCGGGCCTACCGGATCAGTATGCGCGTCAAGGCTGCATGCGATCCCGATCGTCGGTGCGNNGAGACGAGCGATCCGGCCGGCGTCATGATTTCAGCGACGGGGGTCCGTGCCCATGCCTCGCGCGGGCGCTTGCGCAGGTCGGCCAGACTCACCAGCCCAAGCAGCCTCGCGTCTTCCACGACGGGGAAGACCCGCTGTCCGCTCGCCATGAGGTGCTCATCGACCAGCGTGCTGATTGGCATCTGCGGCCCGATTGGCGTGAAGCGTGTTTGCATGAGTTTCGCCACCGGGACATGCCCGAGGAGCTGGCGCATCAGGAGCTGGCGATAGCTGGTGACGGCAGCGCTGTGCAGAAACCAGCCAATCAGCATCAGCCATAGTCCACTGAGCAAACCACCACCGAGGTACGGTACCCGGAACCCGAACACCATCAGCAGGCCGGTCGCGATCAACAGCCAGGCAAACGCCTGACCGGCGAGAGAGGCGACGTGCGTGGCGACACGCAGATCGCCGCTCACTGCCCAGATGATGGCGCGCAGTACCCGGCCGCCATCCATCGGGAATCCGGGAATCATGTTGAAGAGCCCGATGATCACGTTGACTGGTCCAAGCCAGGCGAGCAGCGACGACACCGGTCCGAGCGCGGCAAGGGCGTGCCGCGGATTCTCCAGATCGACATCGAAGGGTCCACTCAGCAGATTGACGAGCGCGATGCAGGTAACGCCAATCGCAAGACTGGTGAGTGGCCCGACGATGGCCATGGCGAGTTCGGCGCGCCACGATGGCGGTTCGCCTTCCATGTGCGCGATGCCACCGAACATGAACAGCGTAATGCGGTGAAAGGCGATGCCGTTCAGCCGACCGACCAGTGCGTGCGAAAGTTCATGCACCAGCACCGAGGCGAAGAACAGCACTGCCGCGGCGAGCGCGGTGACCGCAACCAGTGGAACGCTCCAGTCCGGATGCCAGGAGGGAAAGACGCCCCAGGCAAGCGTCGAGAAGATGAGCCAGAAGATGATAAGCAGGCTCCAGTCGACGGCCACTTCGATGCCGGCGACTCGCCCGAGCCGAATTCCGCGAACAGGACGCATGGTTGTCCTTACTGGATGACTGCAACTGGCAGCCTATCACGAGCGAAGCCGCAGAACATGGGCGGGCGCAACTTCGCAGCTTGCGGCGCGTGTGCCGGGCCGCGGCGTTGGAATCCACATCGCGCGGGCATCATTCGCCGGCGAGCCAGTAAATGATGCCCAAAGACGTCCTTGCAGAGGTGCAAGCGCAGTGTCGACGCCCGCAGTACCTTGCATCCGGTGGGGTTGAGGCGACATCCTGCGTCACCCGTCGTTCACCCAATCCCTGGTATTGATCTGAATCAAAGTTGCAGCGGTTCGATCGCCTAGTATCGCAACATGCGGTCTGTGCGGTTCCATGGCAGGCAGGCGACCGGATGTGGTGGCCTGACGTGGGATTCGCGCGTTTCGTTTTTGAGTCGCGCTAGTCGCTTGATACTGTAACGTTGGCGATGACGAACCACACTCCTGGACGCAACTGCCTGATAGTCGCCGTGCTGCTGCTCGCCGCGCTGTTCGGGGCGTGCAAGCCATCGGGCGAGGAAAGCTCCAGCCATCCGCCAGTTGTGGTCTTCAAGCACAGCAAGTTGTTTGGCGATCCGCGGCCGTTCGCGCAACTGCTGGCCGAGTTCGAGCGCGCCAATCCGGGAGTGCGGGTGCGGGCCGAGACGCTGCCCGCGGCGAGCGACGCGCAACACCAGTATTACGCCACCAATCTGGCGGCCGGGGCAGCCGATTTCGATGTGTTCGCGCTCGACGTCATCTGGGTAGCGGAGTTCGCGCGCGCCGGCTGGCTGCGCGATCTCTCGCACCTGCTTCCAGCGGCGGAGCGCGATGCGTTTTTCCGCGGCCCGATCGAGGCGGTCACCTGGGAGGGCCGCGCGTTCGCGCTACCGTGGTTCATGGACGCGGGTGTGCTGTATTACCGCAAGGATTTGCTCGACAAGCACCACCTCGCGCCGCCCAGGANNCTCACCAGCGGGGTCACACCGGAGTTCGTGACCACACTGACCGAGGAACCCGCGCGCGAGATCTTCGGACGCGGCGCGGCCCTGTTCCTGCGCAACTGGCCGTACGCCTGGCGGTTGTTCGAGCAGCCGGGCTCGGCGGTGCGCGGAAAGGTCGGCGTGAGCGCGCTGCCGCACTTTATCGGCGGCAAGTCCGCGGCCACGCTGGGCGGCTGGCAGCTGGGAGTCAATCGCCACTCCCGAAATCCGCAGGCAGCCGAGCGCCTGGCACAGTACCTGACCTCACCGGCGGCCCAAAAGGTGCTGGCCCTCGCCTACGGCTACAATCCGCCGCGCCGCGCGCTCTATGAAGATCCGGAGTTATTGGCGGCGCAGCCGTTTTTCGCCGAGTTGCGCGCCGTTTATGAACACGCGCGCCCGCGGCCGGTCACGCCACAATACGTGCGGCTGTCGCAGGTGCTGCAAGCGGAGTTCAGCGGTGCGCTCGCAGGGCTCAAGAGCCCGTCGCAGGCGCTCATCGACGCGCAGCGCCAAGCCGAAGCGATTCTGCGATGACGCGCGAGCACCCGGGCCTGTTTCTCGCACCAGCCGCCGTTACGCTAGGCGCGGTGGCGCTTTTTCCCGCGCTGGCGGTGCTGTGGCTGAGCCTGGAAGAGCGCTCGCCGCTGCTTGCTGCCGCCCGCTTCGTTGGCTTCGACAACTACACGCGCCTTATCGCCGATGCGCGCTTCTGGAACGCGCTCGCCAACACCGTCTACTTCTCGGCGCTGTCCGTGGCGCTGGAGGTGTTGCTTGGTCTCCTTATCGCGCTGTTGCTGGCGCGTGCGTTTCGGGGGCGAGCGCTGCTCTATTCGATCATCCTGTTGCCGTGGGCGATTCCGACGGTGGTCTCGGCGCGGTTGTGGGAATGGCTCTACAACGCCGATTACGGTGTGCTCAATTACCTGCTCGGCACCCACGTCAATTGGCTCGGCAGCCCGGGCTGGGCGTTGCACGCCGCGATCCTGATGGACGTCTGGAAGGCGACACCGTTCGTGGCGCTGCTGCTGATCGCCGGGCTGCAAACCATCCCGCGCGAACTCTATCAGGCCGCGGCGCTCGACGGTGCGGGTGCCTGGACCACATTCCGGCGCATCACGCTGCCGCTGCTAGTGCCGCTACTGCTGGTCGTGCTGGTCTTCCGTACCATCGATGCATTCCGTGTGTTCGACGCAATCTACGTCCTGACTGGTGGTGGGCCGGCCAACAGCACCGAGACGGTGTCGATCTACGCATACAAGGTCTTGTTCCAGGCGCTTGAGTTCGGTTACGGCTCGGCAGTGGCGGTAAGCGTTCTCGCAGTGGTGGCACTGCTCACCGCAACCTACGCGCGCCTGCTGCGTGGGAGCATGACGTGAAGCTGGCGCGCAGCATGGGGTTGATCCTGGTGGCGGTCTGGAGTCTCGCGCCGTTCGCGTGGTTGCTCATTACTTCCGTCAAGCCCACACCTGAGCTGACTCAGTTGCCGCCGCTATTCCCAAGCGCAACGACCGGCGCGCATTACCTGGCGGTGTTCACCGGTCATCCGTTCCTGCGCATCATCGCCAACAGCGCGGTCGTGGCTGCGGCCAGCACCCTTTTGGCGCTCGCCATCGGCGCCACCGCGGCGTTCGCGCTTGCTCGCCTGCGGGTGCGACACGCGCCGTTGATTCTGGTCGCGGTCCTCGCGGTGTCCATGTTCCCGCCGATCGCCACGGTGAGCCCGCTGTTTCTCGCCATCAATGCGGTCGGCTTGCGCGATACACTCATGGCCCTCATTGTTACCTACACGACCTTCGCGTTGCCGCTCGCGATCTGGCTCCTCACCAATTTCTTCCGCCAGGTGCCGGTGGAAATCTATCTCGCGGCGCGCGTCGATGGTTGCAGCGCTTTTCAGGCGTTCACGCGCGTCATTCTGCCGCTCTCGGCCCCGGGGATGATTGCCGCTGCGCTTCTGGTGTTCATCTTCTGCTGGAACGAGTTCCTCTACGCGCTATCGTTTACCTCCTCCCCGGCGGCACGCACCATTCCGGTGGGGATCGCGCTGTTCCCGGGTCTGCATGAGGTGCCGTGGGGCGAAATCGCGGCAGCCTCGGTCGTGGTCACGCTACCGCTTGTGGTGCTGGCATTCGCGTTTCAGCGGCGCATCATCGAGGGTCTGACGGCCGGTGCGGTGAAGGGCTAGCGCATGAGCGCGATTCGATTGGAAGGGGTGGCAAAGCGCTATGGCGACGTGAAGGTATTGAGCTCGCTCGATCTTGAGATCCGCGCGGGCGAATTCTTTACCTTTCTCGGACCGAGCGGCTGCGGCAAGTCCACGTTGCTGAGCCTGATTGCCGGCACCGAAAACGCGGATGCAGGATCCATCTACTTTGACGACCAGCGTGTCAGCGAGCTCGCGCCGCGCGGGCGTGATGTGGCCATGGTGTTCCAGAGTTATGCGCTCTACCCGCACATGACGGTCTACGAAAATCTGGCCTTTCCGCTCAAGAACCAGCGCCGGCCGCGCAGCGAAATCGACGTGGCCGTGCGGCGCACCGCGGCGCGGCTTGGCATTGAATCGCTTCTGGGGCGCAAGCCGCGCGCGCTTTCCGGCGGGCAGCGGCAACGCGTCGCGCTCGGCCGTGCGCTGGTGCGAAAACCGCGGGTGTTTCTTCTTGATGAACCGTTGTCCAATCTTGATGCGCGCCTGCGACTGGAGATGCGTGAGGAGCTGAAGCGCCTGCATGCCGAGCTCGGCATTACCACGGTATACGTGACGCACGATCAGGAAGAGGCGATGGTCCTTTCGGATCGCATCGCGCTCCTCAACGAAGGGCGCGTGCAGCAGTGTGCCGCACCCGATGAAATCTACAGTGCGCCGGCGAATCTGTTTGTGGCCGGTTTCATCGGCAGTCCGCCGATGAATTTTCTGGATGGCACGGCCGCTGTTGCGCTCTCCAGTGTGCGTGGACGCCTTGGTCCTCGTGACCCGCGGACCGTGACGGTTGGGGTGCGCCCCGCGGATGTGCGTGTGAGAACGACTCCTGCCGAGCATGCGCTTGGGGTCGAAGTGTCTCTTGTCGAGCCGACCGGTTCCGACCTATGGGTGGTCGGGCGGTGGGAGGGGCATCGCGTCAAGGGGCGCGCGGAGCCTGGCGAACACGTTTTCATCGGACAGCACGCCCACTTCGATATTCCCCCGGAGCGTGTGTACCTGTTTGACAAGCAGAGCGGGGCGCGCGTACAGAGCAGTTAGCTGATTTGATGCGTATCAATACCAGTCTGGGACACACGCGGTATAAGGAGTAGTACCCACGCCGCTCGCCGGGTGTGCGAGAGGAGACTCAAGTGTTGGTCTTGACGGTAAACGCGGGTAGCTCATCGATCCGTCTCGCAGCCTTCCGGTGCGAGGCGAGTGGGGCGTGCGCGGAGCTTGCCCGCGAGGCGGGCGCGCGTGATGCGCGGGATCGCGTGGCGTTACTGCGGCGATTCTTGCGCCGGGTCGATGCCGAAAGTCCGGATGCGGTGGCCCACCGCGTGGTGCACGGGGGTGCGCGCCTCGTGCGATCGCGCCGGCTCGATGTCTACGCGCGGTCGGAGATCGAACGGCTCGCGCCGCTCGCGCCCCTGCACAATCCGCATACCCTGCAGTGGGTGCAGGCATGCGATGAGTTGCTCGGCCCGGAGGTAGCACAGGTGGGCGTATTCGACACCGCCTTCTACGCGGATTTGCCGGACCGAGCGCGCTTTTATGCATTGCCGCAGGAGCTCGCCGCGGAGCAGGGTTTGCGGCGCTTCGGATTTCATGGCATTGCGCACCAGGCGCTTTGGCGGCGCTGGGAGGAGCTTCATCCGAACCAACGAGGCAAGGGTCGAGTGATTTCGTTGCAGCTCGGCGCTGGGTGTTCGGTTACCGCCACGGTCGATGGAAGGCCTCTCGATACCTCGATGGGCTTTTCGCCACTCGAGGGATTGGTGATGGCGACACGCTGCGGCGATCTCGACCCCGGCGTGGTGATATACCTCGTGCGAGCCCTCGGGCTCACGCCCGATCAGCTCGAGGAGCTTCTCAATCAGCGCTCAGGCCTGCTGGGCGTTTCGGGTGTGAGCGCGGACATGCGTGAGTTGCTCGCGAGCCGCGAACCGGCCGCGCACCGGGCAATCGATCTGTATTGTTATCGGGCGCGCAAGTATCTCGGGGCATATCTTGCCGTGATGGGCGGCGCGGATGCGATCGTTTTTGGTGGCGGCGTGGGCGAGCACGCGCCTGTCGTGCGCGCCGGCATTCTGGAAGGCTTGCAGTGGGCTGGTGCTGAGCTTGATGCCGCGCGCAACAGTGCGGCTGTTGGCGGGGAGGCGTGCATCAGCTGCGCAGACAGCGCGGTAGAGGCCTGGGTCGTACCCGTTGATGAGGCCGCCGTATTGGCTCAGGAGGCAATGACCGTCGTTCAGGCGCAAGGAGCAGTAGCATGAACGAGCAAACGTTACCGTATCTGGAAGCACCCGGTCCGCTATCGGGCGCCGATGCAGGGCGCATCGACGCCTGGTGGCGGGCAGCAAACTATCTGTCGGTTGGGCAGATCTATCTGCTCGACAATCCGCTGTTAAGGGAACCGCTCAAGCTCGAGCACGTCAAGCCTCGCCTGCTTGGGCACTGGGGGACGACGCCCGGCCTCAATTTCATCTATGCGCATCTCAATCGTGCCATCAAGGCCCAGGACCTCGAAATGATCTATGTCACCGGACCGGGCCACGGCGGGCCGGGCCTGGTGGCCAATACCTGGCTCGAGGGCACCTACAGCGAGTTCTACCCGAATGTCCCCCAAAACGCCGAGGGAATGAAAAGGCTGTTTCGGCAGTTTTCGTTCCCGGGCGGCATACCGAGCCACGTCGCTCCTGAAACGCCTGGCTCGATCCATGAAGGCGGCGAGCTGGGGTACGCACTCGCGCACGCCTTTGGCGCGGTATTCGACAACCCCGGATTGATCGTCGTCTGCGTGATTGGCGACGGTGAAGCGGAAACGGGTCCGCTCGCCACGGCCTGGCACTCGAACAAGTTTCTCAACCCCGCCAGCGACGGCGCAGTACTGCCGATTCTTCACTTGAACGGTTACAAGATCGCAAACCCGACGGTGTTGGCGCGCATCCCGCACGACGAGCTGGAAAGCCTGCTCATCGGCTACGGCTACCGTCCGCACTTCGTCGAGGGTGATGATCCGGCGGCCATGCACCAGCTTATGGCCGCGACGCTGGACACCGCGCTTGCCGAGATTCGTGCCATCCAGAGTGACGCGCGAACCCGCGGCAATGTGAGTCGTCCGACGTGGCCGATGATCGTCCTGCGGAGTCCAAAAGGCTGGACGGGTCCGAAGGAAGTCGACGGAAAGAAGACCGAGGGTTCGTGGCGCTCTCATCAGGTGCCCTTCGCCGAACTCGCGACCAAGCCCGGGCACCTGAAGCTACTCGAGCAGTGGATGAAGAGTTACCGCCCCGAAGAGCTGTTCGATGCTGAAGGGGTGTTGATTCCCGCTCTGCGCGAGCTCGCGCCGGTCGGCGCGCGGCGCATGGGCGCCAACCCGCACGCCAATGGTGGCGTTCTGTTGCGCGATTTGCGACTGCCGGATTTCCGGGACTACGCGCTCGACGTGTCCTCGCCCGGTGCCGTCGACGGTGAGGCGACGCGAACAATGGGTGCCTTCCTGCGCGACGTCATGAAGCTCAACGACCAGGCGCGCAATTTCCGCGTCATGGGCCCCGACGAGACCGCCTCCAACCGTCTCGGCGCGCTGTTCGAGGCCACAAACCGCCGTTGGCTCGCCGACCGCCTGCCCGAGGACGATCACCTGTCGCCCGACGGGCGCGTGATGGAAATCCTTTCGGAGCATACCTGTCAGGGCTGGCTGGAAGGTTACCTCCTGACGGGGCGCCACGGCCTGTTTTCCTGCTACGAGGCATTCATTCACATCGTTGACTCGATGTTCAACCAGCACGCCAAGTGGCTCAAGGTCGCGAGCAGGGATATTCCGTGGCGACGCCCGATCGCCTCGCTGAATTATCTGCTCACGTCACACGTTTGGCGGCAGGANNGACATCATTCGCGTATACCTGGCGCCCGACGCCAACACATTGCTGTGCGTTGCCGACAAGTGCCTGCGGTCGCGAAATCTGGTCAACGTGATCGTTGCGGGCAAGCAGCCGCAACCGCAATGGCTCGACATGGATGCTGCCATCAAGCACGTCAGCGCGGGTATCGGCATGTGGGAGTGGGCAAGCAATGATCGGGGCGGCGAGCCCGATGTGGTGCTTGCGGCCGCGGGCGACGTACCGACAATCGAGGTGTTGGCCGCAATCGATCTGCTGCGTCAGCACGCCCCGGAGCTCAAGATGCGGATGATCAATGTGGTCGATCTGATGACGCTGCAGCCGAAAGAGGAGCATCCGCATGGCCTGTCGGACTGGGATTTCGATGCGCTATTCACCACCGACAAGCCGATCATTTTTGCCTATCACGGTTATCCGTGGCTGATCCATCGCCTGACCTACCGGCGCACCAACCATCACAACTTGCACGTGCGCGGGTACAAGGAAGAGGGCACGACGACTACGCCCTTCGATATGCTGGTGCGCAACGACATGGATCGGTTTCACCTGGTTGCNNACCGGCGAGGTGAACGTGGCCGAACTGCGCCAGGATCCCGTGACCCGCGACTGGGTGATCATCAACCCGGAACGGGCCCGGCGCCCCGGAGACGAGGAGGCGGGAGGCGAGCGCTGTCCGTTTTGCCCCGGAAACGAGGATCTCACACCGTCGGCAGTGGATGTGATGTCTGACGAATCCGGGCGATGGTCGGTACGCGCAGTGCCGAACCGCTATCCGGCGCTAGGCGGCACGGCGGGCGATGTCGGCCAGCGACAGGTGGAAGCGGGCTGGCGCGTGATGCCCGGCTATGGGCACCACGAGGTAATTGTCGAGACGCCCGACCATGACAGCGGGCTCGGCACCATGCCGGTGAGTCAGGTGCGGGCCGTGCTTGAGATGTATGTGCGGCGCTACCGGGCGCTCGCCCGCGTGGACGGACGTGTGCGCCAGGTCGTGCTGTTTCGCAATCACGGCCGGCGTGCCGGCACCAGCCTTGCTCACCCGCATGCGCAGATAGTTGCCACGCCGGTGGTGGCACCCGAGACGCGCTGGCGACTGGCAGAGGAAATCGGGTTTTTTGACGCGACTGGGAAGTGCGGGTTGTGTCACGTGCTCGAAAGGGAGTTGGAGGCTGGTCAGCGGATTGTGTATGCCAGCAAGCAATTCGTGACGCTCGCGCCCTTCGCGTCGCGTGTACCTTGGCACCTCCAGATCGTGCCGCGCGAGCACTGCCCGAGCTTTCTTGAAGCCGACGCAGCGGCGCTCGACGACCTCGCGCCGCATCTGCGCGCGGTGCTCGGGGCATTGCGACGCCGGCTGGGCGATCCGCATTACAATCTGGTCGTGGTCACACCACCGCTCGACGAGGTGCACCGTCACGCCAACCACTGGTTCATCGAGATTGTTCCGCGCCTCACCACCCCGGCGGGTTTCGAGCTCGGTTCACGCATCGTCATCAACATCCAGACCCCGGAAGCGGTTGCGACGGAGCTGCGCGCCGGCCTTTGAGAGGAGACTGCCATGCTGAACGACATCAAACAATGGTTCGCGCTGGCTGGCTATGTCATTGAGGCTGTGGGAGTGGCGACGATCGTGATCGGATGCATGTTGTCGGGTGCGTGGTTCGTGCGCCGCTTGCGACACCTGGAAAGACTCGTCGCTTACCAGGAGCTGCGTCGCGACGTCGGCCGCGCGATTGTGCTGGGCCTGGAATTTCTGATCGCCGGTGACATCATCCGGACAGTGACGGTCTCGCCGACGTTCGAGAGCGTCGTGGTGCTCGCCGTTATCGTCCTGATTCGCGCGTTCCTGACCATGACGCTGACGCTTGAGATCGAGGGCCGTTGGCCATGGCAGGGTACGGTGGCCGGGAAGTGAAGGGTTGACGCGGACTGCGGGAGGGAGGTAATTGATGAAGAAGTATTCCTGGATGGTGGACATCGACGACTATGCGCAGCTGATTGGCGATGAGGCCGTAGAGCGCATCGAGCGCAATGCGCAAAAGCTGCGCGGCATGCGCGTGGTGCACGTGAGCTCCACCTTCTACGGCGGGGGCGTCGCGGAAATGCTCTCCTCGTTCACGCTGTTGGCGCACAGTCTGGGTATTCGCGCGGACTGGCGGCTCATTCAAGGTAGCCCGGACTTCTTCAGCGTCACGAAGAAGATTCACAATGCCCTGCAGGGAGCGGAAATGAATCTCACGGATCTCAAGAAGGAGATCTATGAAGAAGTCATCATGCAAAATGCGGTGCGTATGGACTTCGATGCGGACATTGTTGTCGTACATGATCCGCAGCCATTGCCGCTCATAGCCCACGAAAGACGAACCTGTCCCTGGATATGGCGCTGCCACGTAGACCTGTCGCGACCCAATCAGGAAGTATGGGAGTACCTGCGCGGCTTCGTGGATCAATACGATGCGGTGATCTTCTCACTGCCCGAATACGGGCGGGAACTGGTTCCTCCCCAGGCGTTCATCATGCCGGCGATTGATCCATTCTCGCTCAAGAATACCGATCTGAGCGACGCGGAGGTCAAAGACCGGCTCGCGCACTACGGAATTCCCGATGACCTGCCGATTGTCGCGCAGGTATCGCGCTTCGATCGGTGGAAGGATCCGCAGGGCGTGATCGAGGCGTTTGAGATTGCACGCCAAAAGGTCGATGCAACACTGGTCCTGTTGGGTAATGTCGCCACGGATGATCCGGAGGGACAGGAGGTGTTTGAGTCGCTCCTCAAGCGCAAGGAGGACCGCATTCAGATTCTGACCGTGGAGGACAGCGCCCTCGTCAATGCCTTGCAGCGCCATGCGACCGTGATCCTGCAGAAATCCATCCGCGAGGGATTTGGCCTGACGGCGACCGAGGCGATGTGGAAGCACGCGCCGGTTATCGCGGGGCGTTGCGGCGGGCTCAAACACCAGATTGAAGATGGTGTGAACGGATTTCTCGTAGGGTCTGTGCAAGAGGCGGCGGATCGGATTGTGCAACTAATTCGGGATCGCAAACTCCGCGACGAGCTGGGGAGTCGGGCCTATGAGACGGTACGCGAGCGGTTCCTGCTGACACGCAAGATGGAGCAGTATATCGATTTGTTCAGTGCGTTCGAGCCGCAGTTTGCGGCCAATCATCACCGGTTGTCGGCACTAAGCGCTGGTGCCCTGACGGAACAAGAAGCCCGCAAGGGTTAGGGGTCGGTACCGGTATCCGGGGAATCCTGCAGCCGGACCGGTGAAATGCATGCGGTCATGTGATGGAGGCAAGAATAATGGCGTCGCTACAGGACTTGCGTTCCCGCGGTCAATCGGTGTGGCTGGACTATCTCGATCGCCGCCTGCTTGCTGATGACGGGCTGCGCCGACTTGTTGAAGTCGGTGTCCAGGGCGTGACGACAAACCCCACGATCTTTCACGAGGCAATCGCTACCAGTGAGGCCTACGACGACGCCATTCGCGATCTGCTGCAGGCGGATCCGAACATTGAGCCCGCCCAGCTCTACGAATGGCTTACCGTACAGGATGTGCAGGTAGCCGCGGACCAGTTGAGTGCGGTGCATGAGGCAAGCAAGGGGCATGATGGATACGTAAGTCTCGAGGTCTCGCCGCATCTTGCCAATGACACGGTCGCGACGGTGCAGGCGGCGCGCCACCTGTGGAAGACTGTGCATCGGCCGAACCTGATGATCAAGGTGCCGGCCACGGCCGCGGGAATTCCGGCGATCGAGGCGCTAATTGCCGAGGGCATCAATGTGAACGCGACACTGCTGTTCTCGATTGCCCGCTACGAGGCCGTCGTGCGGGCCTACTTGCGTGGAACCGAGCGTTGCGAGCGGCCCGCCGAGGTGGCGTCGGTCGCTTCAGTGTTCGTGAGTCGCATGGACACAGCGGTGGACAAGCAACTGGACGCGATCAAGACGCCGGCGGCCGATGCGCTGCGTGGGCGCAGTGCCATCGCCAGCGCCAGGCTTGTGTATCAGCGCTTCCTGAACATGTTCTCAGAGTCGCTTGCGGGGGGCGCACACGTACAGCGCCCGCTCTGGGCCAGTACCGGTACGAAGGACAAGGGCTATTCGGACGTGAAGTATGTCGAGGCGCTCATCGGTCGCAATACGGTCACGACCTTGCCGCGCAACACGCTCGACGCCTTCCTGCATCACGGGGAGCTGCGCAATTCGCTCACTGAGGACGTAGAACGCGCGCAACACGACCTCCTTGCCCTGCAGGAGCTTGGCATTGACCTGGTCGCGGTGACCGATGCGCTCGAGCGCGATGGCGTGGCAAAGTTTGCCAAATCGTACGACGACACGCTGGCAGCCTTGCACGACAAGTGCAACACCGCGACACGCCGGTTTGCCGGCTAGTGCCACCGGGCCCGCAGCGGTTTGACAGAAATCAAGACGTGCCGATGCCCTCCCGGTACACTCCGGAGAGAGGGGCCGATGGCGGCCTGCCGATTAAAAGGGGACGACTGTCATGCCCGCCGTGAAGCGTATAGTGCTGGACATACTGAAGCCTCACCATCCCAATGCACTCGATCTCGCGCAGGCGATCGCCGCGCTCAGGGCGGACTACCGCGTAAGCCTGAAGGTCACGGCAGTGGATGAGAAGACCGAGAGCGCCGAGCTCGTCGTGGAGGGAGACGCGATCGAGTTCGACGGGATCAAGGAGGCAATTGCCAGCATGGGCGGGACAATCCACAGTGTTGATGGCGTCGAGGTCTCCGGTTCGCCCACTGAGCCGCCCGCCAAAGGTTCGTAGTGGCTGAGGCCGTTCCGGCGCCAGGGGGGCGCAAGCCATGAACTGGATGCGGCGCATCGGTTTCCTGCTTTCGATCACACAGTCGCACGGCATCGCGCGCCGCTACTTCGTCGTAAACGGTTTCGACGGCGCGCTCACCATGCTTGGCATGTTGACCGGCTTCTATGTCAGTGGCGGCGTGCGGCCGGAGCTGGCGGTGAGCGCCTGCCTCGGCGCAGCGATCGCGCTCGGCGTGAGCGGAGTGAGCAGCGCCTATCTGAGTGAGGCAGCCGAGCGGCAAAAAGCCCTGCGCGAGCTTGAAGAAGCCATGATGTCGCGGCTCGATGAGAGTGCCCATGGCGAGGCGGCTCGGCTCGTGCCGTTCGCGGTCGCGCTGGTCAATGGGTTGTCGCCATTGCTGGTATCGCTCGTCATCATCGCGCCGCTGGGGCTCGCGAGCACGCGCTACGCACTGACTGTCGACCCTCTGTTGGGTGCCATTGCCACTGCATTCGGGGTAATCTTCCTGCTCGGCGCGTTTCTCGGCCACGTAAGCCGCGCGCAATGGATATGGACCGGGCTGCGTGCGGTGCTGATCGCAGCACTGACGAGCCTGGTCATTTATTCGATCGGCTGACTTCGACGATTCCGGAATAGCGACCGTGAGATACGCACATGAAATGCCTTTTGGTGCCCGGGCGCTCGCCGATGGAGGTGCGCGCTTCCGGCTGTGGGCGCCGGGTGTCTCGCAGGTCGAGCTGTGCGTGCTCGGCAATGCGGGTGAGCGGCGCGAGGCCATGTTGCCCGAAGCGGATGGCTGGTTTGCGCTCGACTATGACTCGGTGCCGATCGGCAGTCGCTACTGCTTTCGGCTACCGGATGGACTCAAAGTCCCGGACCCGGCATCCCGCTTTCAGCCACAGGATGTCCACGGGCCGAGCGAGCTGATCGCACCCGAGGCCTACGAGTGGCGGGACGACGCGTGGCGCGGCCGGCCGTGGGAGGAGACCGTTCTGTACGAGCTGCACGTAGGCAGCTTCACTCCCGAAGGCACGTTCGCCGGTGTGCAGCGTCGCCTCGACTATCTCGCCGGGCTNNGAGGGTAACTACCTGCACGTATACGCCGGGCAGTTCTTCACCGAGCGCCATCACACGCCGTGGGGCGCGGCCATCAATTTCGACGGCGAGGGCAGCCGCACCGTGCGTGACTTCTTCATCCACAACGCGCTCTACTGGCTCGAGGAATATCACATCGACGGCCTGCGTTTCGATGCAGTGCATGCGATTATCGATGATTCGGCGCCGGACATACTCGAGGAGCTGGCGGACGTGGTGCGGGCTGGAACGGGAAAGCAGCGCCATATTCATCTCGTGCTGGAGAACGATCACAACGAAGCGCATTACCTCAGGCGCGACGGGGGGGAAGCGCACCGCTACGTGGCGCAGTGGAACGACGACATTCACCACGCATTGCACGTAGTGCTGACCGGCGAGCACGAGGGGTACTACGCCGATTACGCCGATGCGCCGGCGCGGCATCTCGGTCGTTGTCTGGCCGAAGGCTTCGCCTATCAGGGCGACGCATCGCGTTACCGCGATGGAGCGCCGCGCGGTGAGCCGAGCGCACACCTGCCGCCGACCGCGTTTGTGTCGTTCCTCCAGAATCACGACCAGATCGGTAACCGCGCGTTTGGCGATCGCATCGCGACGCTGGCGGGTCCCGAGGCGCTGCGCGCGGTTTACGCCATTTTGTTGCTTGCGCCGTCGCCGCCACTGCTCTTTATGGGAGAGGAGTGGGGCACGCGGGTGCCGTTTCCGTTCTTCTGCGATTTCGGGCCAGATCTTGCCGCTGCCGTCACGCGCGGCCGGCGCGAGGAATTTGCCCGGTTCCCGGCGTTTTCGGATTCGGCGGTGCGCCAACGAATTCCCGATCCAAACGAACCCGCGACCTTCGGCGCCGCCGCGCTCGACTGGTCCAATACCGGCTCAGCGGAAAGCGAAAGCTGGCTCGGATACGTGCGCGAGCTACTTGGCCTGCGACAGCGCGAAATCGTGCCGCGCCTGGCGGGCATGCCGGGCGGACGGGCAGTCTTCAGCGTCATGGGCGACCGGGGTTTGCAGGTGAGCTGGTCACTGAACGATGGCAGCGCGCTCGTTCTGCAGGCGAATCTTGGCGCCGCGCCGTTGTCGGGCGCGAACATGCCGAAGGGCGAGCAGCTGTTTGCGACGGTGAGCGCCAGAAGCGCGGTCCTGCCCCCGTGGTCGGTCTATTGGTATCGGAGGGCGGCACGATGAGCGTGCCGCGCACTCCGCGCGCCACTTACCGGATTCAGCTCAATCGAGATTTTACCTTCGCGCAGGCGGCCGAGATCGTTCCGTATCTTGCACGATTGGGGGTAAGCCACGTTTATTGCTCACCTTTTCTCAAGGCGCGTGCTGGCAGTCCGCACGGCTATGACATCGTCGATCACGGTGCGCTGAATCCGGAACTCGGCAGCGAAGCCGATTACGATCATTTTTGCGCGGTACTGGCCGAGCATGGCATGGGTCAGATGCTCGACATCGTGCCGAACCACATGGGCGTCGGCGGCGATGACAACCCGTGGTGGCTCGACGTGCTGGAGAACGGGCAGGCCTCCGACTACGCCGGCTTTTTCGACATCGACTGGCAACCGGCCAAGCCCGAGCTGGCCGGCAAGGTGCTGTTGCCGCTACTCGAGGACCACTACGGTACGGTGCTCGGAAAGGGATTGTTGCAGCTCGCGTTCAACGCCGCACGTGGCGAGCTCAGTGTGCACTATCATGAGCATCGCTTCCCGCTTGATCCCAAGACCTATCCACGCGTACTAGGCGTACGGCTCGATTCGCTCGATCCGCAGCACCCCGACGCGGCTGCTTTCCGAGGCCTGGTGTCGCTGTTCGACGGCCTGCCGTCGCGCCACGATGCTTCGCCAGAGCGCCGTGCCCAGCGCAATCACGACAAGGATGCGCTCAAGCAGCGACTCGCGGAACTCGCGCAGGGAGCAGAACCGATTGCGGATTGCATCGCGGCGAGCCTGGCTACGGCGAATGGCACGCCGGGGGAGGGCGCGAGCTTCGACCTGTTGCATGCGCTTCTGGAGGACCAGGCCTATCGTGTCGCCTACTGGCGGGTGGCGGCGGATGAGATTAATTACCGGCGCTTCTTCGACGTGAATTCTCTGGCCGCGCTGCGCATGCAGCAGCCGGAGGTGTTCGCGGCCACCCATCGACTGGTACTGGACCTGATTGCCGCCGGCAAGGTGCAGGCGTTGCGCATCGATCACCCGGACGGGCTGTACGACCCGGCCGGGTATTTTCGCATGCTTCGCGAAGCCGTCGCTGCGCGGGGCGCCGCGTATCCAACGCTGTACACGGTGGTCGAAAAGATACTCATGCTGCAGGAGGCCTTGCCGGGAGACTGGCCGGTTGATGGCACCACCGGTTATGACTTCGGCGAGCTGGCGAACGGCGTTCTCGTCGATCCGGCGGCAGAGGCGCCATTGACGCGTCTTTACGACCGGTTGCGCGGTTCCACTACGTCCTGCACCGACATGCTGTTCGAGCGCAAGAAGCTTGTCATGCGAACGCTCATGTCGGGCGAGCTCATGGTGCTCTCCAATGCGCTCGATCGCGTTTCGGAGGGCGAACGACATACCCGCGATTACACGCTGCATGCGTTGCGCGATGCGCTCATGGACGTAATCGCCTGCTTTCCGGTGTACCGGACCTATGTTACCGCGCAAGGCATCACTGACACTGACCGCGCGCGGGTGCGCCAGGCCGTCGCCGATGCGCGCCGGCGCAGTCCGGCGGTGGACGTCAGCGTATTCGATTTCCTGCAGCGCGTGCTGTTGCTCGACGACATCGAGCAGTGGCCGCCGGCCTTTCGCGAGGCCGCGGTCGACTTCGTTATGAAACTGCAACAGTACACCTCGCCGGTCATGGCCAAGGGTTTCGAGGACACCACGTTTTATGCCTATAACCGGTTCGTGGCGCTGAACGAGGTGGGCTGCGACCCGCGCCAGTTTGCGGTGTCGCTGGAGGCGTTCCACCGTGCCAACCGCGAACGTCTCACGCACTGGCCGCAGGCAATGCTCGCCACCTCGACCCACGACAGCAAGCGCTCGGAAGATGTGCGTGCCCGCCTTGACGTACTGTCCGAGATTCCCACGGGCTGGCGGGACCGCGTCACGCGCTGGACACGCCTGAATCGGTCGCACAAGACGACAGTTGACGGCGCCCTCGCACCAGATGGCAACGACGAGTATTTGCTGTACCAGACGTTATTGGGTGTCTGGCCGCTTGAGCGTCAGGATGATCGCCACCTTGCGGCTGTCACGGCACGCGTCGAGGCTTACATGCTCAAGGCGGTGCGGGAGGCAAAGACCCACACCAGTTGGCTCAACATCAACGGGGAGTATGAGGCGGCGCTCGTTGCCTTTATTCGGGCGCTACTGGCCGAATCTTCGCGGAACCGCTTTCTTGCTGATTTCCAGCCGTTCCAGCAGCGCGTCTCGCGCTTCGGCCTGCTAAACAGTCTCACGCAAACGTTGCTCAAGCTCACCGCGCCGGGCGTGCCCGACATCTATCAGGGCAGCGAGCTGTGGGAGTTTGCGCTGGTCGACCCGGACAATCGCCGGCCGGTCGACTACCTGCACCGACAAACGCTGCTCGAGAGCATCGAGGCGGTTGACGCGCAGCAGGACGGACGCGCCGCACGTGTGCGGCTGCTGCTGAACAATCTCGAAGACGGACGTGCAAAGCTGTTCGTGACGCGCGAGGTGCTTGGGTTAAGACGCGAGCTTGAGCCGCTGTTCCGTGAGGGCAGCTACGAGCCGCTGACCGTGAGCGGCGAACGGGCCGAGCATGTGTGTGCGTTTCTGCGCCGCCACGGCAGCGATGCGGTGGTGGTGGTCACGGGCCGGTGGTACACCCGGCTCGGTGGTGAGGGCGAAGACTTGCCGCTCGGCGAGAGCGCCTGGGGTAATACACAAATCGACCTGCCGGCCGGTCCCTGGAGTCGGGCGGAGAACACTTTCACCGGTGAATCGTATGAAATTGGCGGGTCCCCGGAACGACGCGGGTTCGCGCTCGCGGGCCTCTTGGCGCGCTTTCCGGTGGCGCTGTTGCAGATGCGCTAACGCACCTTAGCGTGCTTCCTGGGCGCTGCCTGGTGTGGTCGGTGGGGCGGAACGCAGCAACGGCCAGAATTCGCGCACGGCACGGGCAACCTGCCACACGATCGAGGTACGCTCGAGCAATACGCCAATTCGCGGCCAGCGGCTGCGAGCAAGCAGCGCGACCCCGAGCAACACCAGTATCGGCCGCGTGCCGATAGAGCGAGCAATCGCGAAGCCGGCATCGAAGTATGCGAGCGGTCGCTCCCAGCGCTGTGCCTTCAGCACAAGCGTGGCGCGCTGCACGTCGGAGAGCGCGATCAACGCTGCGCGCCGCTTCTGGATCTCCCGCAAACGCGCGTTCATGGTTTGGGCCCCAGCTCGGCGCGGTCCTTCTCGAGTTCGCGCAACGTCGATGAAAACATGCGCGGGCGATTGCGCAAACAACGGCGCAGCTGCACGGTGGCAATGACGCCGGCTACGAGATACAGGCCCGCAGTAACACCTAGCACATGCACGCGGTACTCTTCCCAAAACACGACGATGATGAAAAGCGTACCGAGCATCAGGCCCATGCCCATGAGAAACAGCGACCAGATGCCGTACAGCACAAGTTCGCGCAGGCGCTCGCGCTCTTCCTCGATTTCGGTCGAGACAATCGCAATGCGCGTCTGCGCAAGCTCGATCAGGGTGTCGAGCAGGCGCGGCAACGACGCGAGCAGTCCGCTCGCGTGCTGCCGCTTTCCCCCTTCGCCCGGCGCCATGCCGTTAACGGCGGCAGGTCAGCAGCCCAAGCAGGAAGCCGACGGCGGCGGCTACGCCCGCCGATTGCCACGGATGATCGTGCACGTACTCATCGGTGGCACTTGCGGCCTGCTTGGCGCGCTCTGTGACGCTGGCCTGCAGCTCGGTGAGCTGCTCGCGGGCGTCGCGCAGGCGCTCTTCGACGCGCTCGCGCGCGGCGGTTACGCGCTCGCCGGTCTGGTTGGCGGTGGCGCGCAACAGTTCCTCAGTGTCACCGATTACCGCGCGGAAATCGGTGACGAGTCTGTCTCTTGCAATTTCAGTCTGGGTTGCCATGGTGCTATTCCTCCTGCAAAGGGCCGTTCGAACGCGCTTTTGCCACAAATGACGCAGCGCCAACAAGTTCATTTTCAAGCGAATGCGGAAAAGCGGTATTGATCTATATCAAACGCGCTGCCGGTGCCGAGAATGCTGGGAATTCAGTGACATCGCACGGGCGCGCGGGGGATGCGCGCTGTGTCCCGTGCTGCAGCGAAGCATGTCGAGGCGTATGATGCTGGGGCTCCCTCATCAGACAATTCACCACCGGAGGTGTCCCATGGCAGACAAGATCCGCAAGGTCGAATATTTCGCGATGAACGTGCCCAACAAGCCCGGCGAGGCCGCATGGCTGCTGGAGGCGCTCAGCGCCGAGGGCGTGAACCTGCTTGCTTTCACCGGCTTCCCGGCAGGTGCCGGGAAATCGCAGGTCGACTTCGTCCCGCAGAACGCCAAGGCCTTCAAGGCCGTGGCCAGGCGTGCCGGCATGAAGCTGCGCACCAAGAAGGGTTGCTTCCATGTTCAGGGCGGCGACCGACCCGGCGCGGTAGCACGTGTGCTCTCGAAGCTCGGCGATGCCCGGATTAACGTGACTGCCATCGATGCGGTGTGCGGCGGCGCCGGACGCTACGGCGCAATCCTGTGGGTGAAACCAAAGCACGCCGCCAAGGCGGCCAAGGTGCTTCGCGCCAGATAGCGGCGCGTCAGGGCGACGGGACGAGCAGGACCGGAGCTGGCGAGACGCGCGCAACACCTTCGGCCACGCTGCCAACCAGCATGCGTGCGACACCGCTTCGACCATGCGTGCCGGTAATCACCAGATCAGCCGGCCATGACTTCGCCTCATCGGCGATCACGCTGGCGATACGTTGCGTGGGAGCTCCGGTTTCCACCAGCCGCGTCTCGGCCTCGATGCCAGCCGCGCGCGCGGTGTCGCGCGCCGACTGAACCATTTTCTCCCCCGCGGCACGACGCGCCTTCATGATGGCGCCGGTTTCGATGGCAATTTCCGGCCCCACCGGAAGAACACCCATGTCGATGATATGCACGATACGCAGGGTGGCGGAAAGGTCCTTGGCGAGACCGATGGCATGCCGAAGCGCGTGTTCCGACGTCGGGCTTCCATCGACGGCAATCAGGATTCGCGAATACATGGCAGTGCCTCCTCATAGATGTCGGGGCGCTAGCGCAGGGTCCTGGCGCGCGATCCTCATGGCAACCGATCTGGCCCTCGCCAAAGGTTGCCATCTTGCGTGCGCCCGTCGCCCGGCTCGCAGTGAACGTACCCACTTTTGAAGGGGATAATGTTGATCCCGGTCAAAGCAGCCAGATCCGTGCCACGTACCGTGAGCGTTTCGTGTGCGCCGCGACAAGCGTATGGTGTTGTGCTTGCGCTGGCGATCCGTGGCGCCGCCGGATTCGGGCGACGCATCTGCTCATGGTGACGAACGCCAACAAACAGGCAATGCAGTCGTCAGTTTCCCGTCCGCACGCGTGGCTGAGCGGACACCCGCTGGCCCGCGAGCTTGTCATCGTGTTGATCGTGAAATTCATGTTACTTGCCGGTCTTTGGTACGCGTTTTTCCGTGATGCGCCGGCGCCGGAGCCGTACCGATTGTTTGAGCCCGTCCCGGCCCATCATCAGGAGATGCCGCGATGATTGACGAGACACTGGTCGACCTCTCGCGGCTGCAGTTCGCCACGACGGCGATGTACCACTTTCTATTCGTGCCGCTCACCCTCGGCCTGTCGTTCGTTCTGGCGATCATGGAGTCGGTCTACGTCATGACCGGACGCCAGATCTACAAGGACATGACCCGGTTCTGGGGAAAGCTGTTCGGCATCAACTTCGCCATGGGGGTGGCGACCGGCATCACCATGGAGTTTCAGTTCGGCACCAACTGGGCCTACTACTCGCACTATGTCGGCGACATATTCGGTGCGCCGCTCGCGATCGAAGGCCTGATGGCGTTCTTTCTCGAGTCGACTTTCGTCGGGTTGTTCTTCTTCGGCTGGGACCGGCTCACCAAGGTCCAGCATTTGGCCGTGACCTGGCTGGTGGCGCTCGGCTCAAATCTCTCCGCGCTGTGGATCCTGATCGCCAACGGCTGGATGCAGTTTCCGGTCGGCGCCGAGTTCAACATGTCGACGATGCGGATGGAACTCACGAGTTTCAGCGACGTCGTTTTCAACCCGGTCGCGCAGGTGAAGTTTGTGCATACGGTCGCGGCCGGCTACGTCACCGGAGCGATGTTTGTGCTCGCGGTGAGCGCGTGGTATCTGCTCAAGCGCCGCGATTTGGCATTTGCGCGACGCTCATTTGCCGTGGCGGCCGGTTTCGGCCTCGCGTCGACGCTGTCAGTGATCGTACTCGGCGACGAGTCGGGTTACCGCATCGGCGAGGTACAGAAGGTCAAGCTCGCGGCGATCGAGGCTGCCTGGGAAACCGAGCGGCCGCCGGCTTCGTTCACGGTCATCGGCTGGCCCGACGACCAGAAGATGGAAACACGTGGCGCCATTCGCATTCCCTGGTTGATGGGCCTGATCGCAACTCGCTCCCTCCATGAGCCGGTTACCGGGATCCAGGAATTGATCGCCCAACACGAGGCGCGCGTACGCCGCGGCATGTTCGCCTACGATGCGCTTACGCGACTGCGCGCCGGCGACTCCAGCGACGAGGTGCGCGCCAAGTTCAGTGCGCATGAGCAGGACCTGGGCTACGGTCTGTTGCTCAAACGTTATACGCCGAGCGTCACTGATGCCACGGAGGCGCAGATCGCGCAGGCGGCGCGCGACACGATTCCGAAGGTGGCGCCCCTGTTCTTGTCCTTCCGTCTCATGGTGGCATCCGGTTTCTGGATCCTGTTGCTGTTTGCGCTCGCGTTCTTTTACTGCGCGCGGCGAACGGTGGAGGAGCGGCGCTGGCTGCTCAAGGCGATCTTGTGGAGCCTGCCACTGCCGTGGCTCGCCTCCGAGGCCGGCTGGTTCGTCGCTGAATTCGGCCGCCAGCCGTGGTCCATCGGTGAGGTGCTGCCGACGTTCCTTGGAGTCTCGAGCATAAGTGCTGGGGACGTCGCGTTGAGCCTCGCAGGTTTCGTGGTGTTTTACACCGCACTGCTCGTCGCCGACGTGTACCTCATGCTCAAGTACGTCCGTCTGGGTCCGTCCAGCCTCGGCACCGGGCGTTACCATCTGGAAGGGGGCGGCGGGCTCGCCACCAGTCCGGCGCAGAGATTGGACTGAGGGGAGGTGCCTCATGATATTTGACTACGACACCCTAAAACTCATCTGGTGGCTGTTCGTCGGCGTGCTGCTGATCGGGTTTGCGCTGACGGACGGTTTCGACCTGGGCGTGGCCGCGCTGCTGCCCTATGCAGCGCGCAGCGACGACGAACGCCGCGTCGTCATCAACTCGATCGGGCCGGTGTGGGAGGGCAACCAGGTGTGGTTCGTCACCGCCGGCGGCGCGCTGTTTGCCGCCTGGCCGCTCGTATACGCGGCGGCGTTTTCCGGGTTCTATTTCGCGTTGCTGCTCGTCCTGCTTGCGCTCATCCTGCGGCCAGTCGGGTTCGATTTTCGCAGCAAGGTGCCCGATCCGCGCTGGCGAGGCTTCTGGGACTGGGGCCTGTTCGTGAGCGGCGCGGTACCGGCACTCGTGTTCGGCGTTGCCTTCGGTAACCTGTTGCAGGGGGTGCCGTTTCACTATGACGACGCCCTGCGGCCGTTCTACACCGGCAGTTTCTGGCAGCTGCTCAATCCGTTCGCGCTGCTCGCCGGCGTCGTGAGTCTGGCGATGCTCGTGATGCACGGCGGCATGTACCTGCAGCTTCGCACCGAGGGCGCGATCGCGGCGCGAGCCGCGCGAGCGGTGCGCGTGTCGGCATTCGTGCTGATTGGTGCCTTTGCCGCGGCCGGGTTCTGGGTCGCAGGCGGAATCGACGGCTACCGGATCGTGTCGATGCCAGATCCGAATGCTGTAGTTCCACCACTCGCCAAAATCATCGAGCGCGCGGGCGGCGCGTGGCTCGCGAACTTCCGCGCGCACCCGTCGATGTGGCTCGCGCCGGCGGCAGGCTTTGCCGGTGCGCTGCTCGCCATGTGGCTGTCGGCGCGCAGCCGGCCAGGTTCCGGAATCGTGGCGAGCGCCGTATCGGTGGCCGGCGTGATTCTCACCGCCGGGCTGGCGATGTTCCCGTTTATCATGCCCTCGAGTTCCGAGCCGGGTGCCAGCCTCACGATGTGGGACGCGACCTCGAGCCCGCTTACCTTGTCGATCATGTTCTGGGTCGTGGTGTTGTTCCTCCCGATTGTGATCGGCTATACCACCTGGGCCTATCGCAAGATGCGCGGCAAGGTCACGGTGAAGGACATCCGCGAGCAGGGCGGATCGGTGTACTGACGAGGAGGATCGAACATGTGGTATTTCACCTGGATACTCGGCGTATTGCTCGCCTGCGCCTTCGGCATCGTGAACGTCATGTGGCTCGAGTCGGAGCACAGCCTCGGTAGCGACGAGGATAGCGAGCGCTGAGTGCGACGCGCCCTTAACGCGCGGACGCTATCCTTCATGGGGGCTGCCGCCTGGATTGTCCTGATCCTGCTTCACCTGCGGGTCTCGCGCGCGGACTGAACTGCCTTCTTCGCCGTGGCACGGCGCGCTTTCTTGATCGCCCTGCTGTTGATGGCAGGTTGCGCTTCCCTCAGGGCACTCCTGTGATCGGCAAACCCACGGTCATGTGCGCGAGCAGCCCATATACCAGCGCGCTCACTGCTGCCCCGCTGAGGAACAGTGCGGGATGACGGTAACGTCGCGCCATCGGCACAAGTTCATGGATCGAGACGAATAGCATCGCTCCGCCGGCAAACGCCATGAAGTGGACGTTGAGCGACGGCGCGACGCTAACAGCAAGGAGGCCGATGATCGCGCCCAGCGGTTCCGCCAGCGCCGAAAGGAACGCCGCGCCGAACAGCAGACGCTTGTTGCGTAGCAGCACTAGCGGCACCGCCATCGCGAACTCCTCCGGCAGGTTGTGCAGGGCGATGGCCAGCGCCACCAGCACGCCGAGCGCGGGCGCGGCGACATAGGCGTTGGCCATGGCGAAGCCTTCCGGCACATCGTGCAAGATCAGACCGAGCGCCACGAGATAGGCGGACTTCATCATTACCCGGTTCCCCAGTCCGGTTTCCGGAAAGAGGTGGGTATGCGGGATGACCAGGTGCATTACCCACAACAGCGCGGCGCCGAGCGCAGCGCTACTGAACGTGGCGCCGATGCCCGTCGCGGCGATTGCCTCTGGTATCAGCTCGACCGACGAGATCAGCACCATAATGCCCACCGAAAACCCGATGCCTGCGGCGATCGCGCGCGCGTTCTCGCGCAGTGACAACGCCAGAATCACTCCCGCGGCCGTCGTCAGGCAGGACAGCAGGGACAGCAGGAGTACCGCCTGGTATATCTGGGTCATTGGCCCGCCAAACTCACGGTTCCAGCGCGACCTTGACCCACAGCAAGAGCCCCGCACCTACGACGAAAGCCGCGAAGTGAACAATGTTGGCCCGAAGATCGGCATGTGCCTTGACCTCGGGAATCAGGTCGGCAGCACCGATATAGATGAAGTTGCCGGCCGCGAACGGCACCAGGAATGACACATCGAGGCGGAATGACGCAACGTAGGCGATGAGGCCGCCGACCAGGAACGTCAGCGCCGAAAGCACGTTGTAGAACAGCGCCTGGCGGCGTTCCCAACCGCCATGCACCAACACCCCAAAGTCGCCGAGCTCTTGTGGAATCTCGTGTGCTGCGGCGGCGAGCCAGGTCACGATCCCAAGGCGAATGTCGATCAAGAAGGTGCCCGCCACCGCCAGTCCGCCGAGGAAATTGTGCAATCCATCGCCGATCAGAATCAGGTAGGTGAGCGGCTTCTTGCATTCGGTCTCGGCCCGATGGCAGTGGTGCCAGTGCAGGAACTGCTCGAGGGCAAAGAACACCGCGAAACCGGAAAGAGTCAGTGTATAGACCGTGACCTCGCTCATTCCAGCCGCGAGGCTCGCCGGGAGCATATGAAAAAACGCGCCGCCCAGGAGGGAGCCAGCCGCGAACGCCACCAGGGGCAGCAGGATGCGCTGGCGCATCTGCTCGCTTAGCAGCAGCGTGACGCTACCGACCAGAGCAATCGCGCTCATGAGCAGCCCGCTTCCGACAATCCACCACAGCAATGGGTCCACTTCCTGCTCCTTGCCGTCAGGCCTTTCTTCCGAGCAGTGTCTTCAGGGCCGAGAGGAAGCGTGCGTTGTCTTCCGGCAGCGCCGTGGTGATGCGCATGAAGCCGGCTCCAAGTCGTGGATCGTTGAGCGGCTTGACGAGAATATTCTGTGTTTTCAGTTGTTCGGCGAGCGCCGCGGCATCGTGTGACGCGAAATCGGCGAGAAAGAAATAGGTCTCGGTCGGATAGGTGCGCACACCGAGCTCGCGCAGCTGTGCGGCCAACGCTTCAGTCCATTGGCGTAGCTCTCGGGCGCGCGCCCGGATCTCCTCCTCGTGCTGCAGCGTGGCGATGGCAGCCGCCTCACTCGGGCGCGCGAGTGGATAGGCATCGTTGTGCAGGTTGAGATCCTCGGCAATCGCTTCGGGCAGCACCGCGTAGCCGACCCGGAAGCCAGCGAGACTGTGAGCCTTCGACAGCGTGCGCGTTACCAGCAGGTTTGGGTGCGCGGGTACAAGCTGTGCAACCGACTGCCCGGCGAGACCGATGAACGCCTCGTCTACCAGGAAGCGCGTGTTCGGGTAGCGGTGCAACAGCTCCGGCAGCGGCGCCATGTGAAAGGTGCCGCCATTTGGATTGTTGGGATTCACGATCACGGCCAGTGTCGTGCCGGCGGGAATTTTCAGTTGTGTGAGGTCGAGCGCAAAATTGTTTTCCGGAAGTAACAGAGTTTCCGTGTAGCGCTGTGCGATTTCCGGAAACAGTGCGTAGGTCGGCGTCAGCAAATGCACCTGCTGGCCGAAGCGCTCGAACAGCTGGCGCAGGATCAGCTCCGAGCCGGCGTTGATGTGGATCAGCCGTTCGGGGACGCCGAGTTGATGCGCAATCAGGCGGCGCAGCGGTGCCGAATATGCTTCGGTGTAATAGTTACTACGTGGTACCTCGGCTTGCGCCGCCGCAATCGCGGCCTCGAGCGGGGGCAGCGGGTTCTCGCACAGCAGCAGCTTGATGCCGGTAAACGTCCCACCGCCCTTTTCCAGGATAGAGGTCATGTATCGCGTCGCCAACCCCAACGATGGCGGGCGCCGCCACCGCCTCCACGGCCAGCTCCCGCGCCGCGTTCGACGCAGCGCTTAAACGCCGGCAGGTGGCGTTCCTGCGATGCTTCCTGCAGGTTACGGAATACCGCGAGGATGTCCGGGCGCTGGGTACTCGCGAGCAGCCGTTCGTAGAGCGTGCCGTTTTCGATCTCGGCTGCGACGCCGGCCGCGCAGGCGTCGCGCGCCGTGGGATAGTGCGCGACCTTGCCGGGCCACGGATTGGCTGGCAGCGGCAGGCCGTAGCGGTCGAACAGTTCGCGTAGGGCCTCGATATGGCGTGCCTCGGCTTCGCGAATATTGCTAAACGGTCGTAGTTCGCCAAAGTCGCGGATTACCTGATCGTAGGTCGCCCACGCCCGGTACTCATCGTCGAGTGCCTCGCTCAACGCCTTGATTTCAACGGCGGTGAGGTCGTTCATCGTTCACTCCCTCGCGCAGCGTGAGCGCGATCGCCGCAGGCCGTCTGTAATGGTGCGATGAATATTAATGTCATGTCTGCGTCCCGATCTTCGGTAGCCACTTTCCAGTGCGGTCACGGTAGCGCCGATACTCGTCCGGATATTGCTCCAGCAACAGTCGCTCCTCGTATCTGGCGATATAGTCGTAGAAGAGGAAGATCCCGACCAGCAACGCGCACGACAGCAGTGACAAGGTCGCCAGCACCAGGCCCAGGTAGATCAGCAGGGAGCCGAGATACATCGGATGTCGCGTGTAGCGAAAGACACCTGATGTCGCGACATGATCAGGCTGTTCGTGATAGAGGACCACATGGGCAGCCCAGACGAGGTAGAGCGCAACGGCAAGTATCGGTAGTGCGATGGCCAGACGAACGAAGAGCGACACGCTTGCCGCCGGAAACGTCGACAGCCGCAGGAAGAACGAGTCGGCGATCCACACCGCGGCAAACAGGCCGAGTAGAGCAAGCTGTCCGGCGTCACCTAAGGGGTGCTCGCCGTCTTTCTCCTTCATCGGTCCCGACCGGGCCGTGGCGTGCATGATAGAGTCGCGCGGGAGCGCACATTACTTGTGCGCGATCGGCTTGTTGGTGAACAGGTAGTCTTTGAGTTCTTTTGAGAACGTCGGGTCCGCGCGCCGGATCCATTCGAGCAGCATGGCGGCATGCTCTTTTTCCTCATCGCGATTGTGCGCGAGGATTTCCTTCAGTTCCGGGTCGCGGGCAGCGTCGACGCGCTGGTTGTACCAGTCCACTGCCTCCAGCTCTTCCATCAGCGAGATGATGGCGCGATGCATATCGCGCGTGGCATCGGTCATTTCACTGATCGGTTCGTGATAGCCCTCGTTGGACACGGCGGTCTCCTTGGTGTGGGTCGCATACCAAGGGTGCCAGCAGGGCGGCCGGTAGCGCTTTGAGCTAAATCAATACGCGGACCCGGCGTTCCGGGCTTCCTAGGAATTCACGTCAATTACCATGCGCCCTCGCACCTGGCCCTTGAGGATTTCCTCGGCAAGGCGGGGAAGATCGGCAAGCGGGGCGACGCTGGTAATGGCGTCGAGCCTGGTGCGCGAGATAACGCTCGCCAGGCGCCCCCACACCTGTGTGCGCCGCTCGATTGGGCACATCGCCGAATCGATGCCGAGCAGGTTCACGCCGCGCAACAGGAACGGCAGCACCGTGGTTTCGAGCTTGTTGCCACCGGCGAGCCCGACCGAGGCCACCGAGCAGCGATATTTCATGTGCGTGAGTACATGCGCGAGCGTGGTGCCACCGACGGCGTCGATGCAACCGACCCATCGCTCCACGTCGAGCGGGCGGGCAGGCGGCGTATCAAGCTCGGCGCGCGCGATAATGCTGGTCGCGCCGAGGTCTTTCAGATAGTCGTGCAGTTCCTTGCGGCCCGTGGAGGCGGCGATCTTGTAGCCCAGTGCGGCGAGGATCATCACCGCGAGCGAACCCACACCGCCGCTCGCGCCGGTAACCAGCACCTCGCCCTGATCTGCAGTGAGGCCATGTTCTTCCAGCGCCATCACCGCCTGCATGGCGGCGATGCCGGCGGTGCCAAGCGCCATGGCCTGTTTGGTGTTGAGTCCGTGCGGCAACGGCAGCAGCCAGTCAGCCTTCACGCGGGCTTTCTGCGCGTAACCACCCCAGTGCCATTCGCCCACGCGCCAGCCGGTCAGCACCACCTTGTCACCGGGCTTGTAGGCCGGACTCTGGCTCGCGAGCACACTGCCGGCGAAATCAATGCCCGGCACGTGCGGGTACTTGCGCACCAGCTTGCCGATACCCTTGATAGCCATGCCGTCCTTGTAGTTGAGGCTCGAGTATTCGACTGCGACGGTCACGTCGCCTTCGGGCAGCCGCTCATTTCCGAGATCCTGGATGGACGCTTTGACTTTGCCGTCCTGTTCTTCCAGCAACAATGCCTTGAAGGTATCAGTCATGTCTTGTTCTGCTCCCTGCGGTCCATGAAGGCCGTTTGTCAGTGCCAGTGAAACCACCATGAAGGCGACGATGAGATGATAGCGGCAATAGTCGTGTAGCCATTGCCGCCAGGGTGAGCGCCATCGCCGCTCGAAATCTCCTGAATGTAGGCGTTGTCCGCCGCGAGCGCCGAGAACAGCTCAATAAACGGCACGGCGAGCCGCCCGGCCTCCCGTGCAAACGCGTCTGAGAGGCTGCGAATTCGCTCGTTCTGCTGGTCGTCGTCGACAGGCGGTGGTCCGACCAGAATCACCTTGTGTTTGCGTGCGCCATCAAGTATCGCACGGAGGTTTGCGCAGGACTCTTCGGGACGAATCCGCACTTTTCCGCCTTCAACTACGGTGTCGTTTACCCCGCATGAGACAACCACCCTGCCATCGCAAGTGTCAGGCAGCCGGTGGGCAACCTCGTTCTCCCAGCGCATCAGGATGTCCTTGCTCGTGTTGCGCCTGACACCAAGATTGTAATAGGTGACCGGGACGCCTCGCTTTGCAGCCGACGCACATAGCCGACCCGCCCAGCCTAGCGCCGTTTCATCGCCAGTACCATTCACGAAAGAGTCTCCAACAAAGCAGATTCTGATGTCCGCCGTCATGCTGAACTCGTGCGGGGCATTAGCCCTCGTTCGTCTCCTGACCAGTCAATTTGTGCACAGCCGTTGCGGCGGGGCGCCTGAGGGGCAGCCTCTGAAACATCGAGGCGCGGACGGCGCCATCGCACGCCTCGCGCCGCGGGGCCCTCAAGGGTTTTCTCATGAGCGTGCCTTGGGGTCGGGTCATTTGGGTTTGCCGGAGAGCGCGCCCTTCCAGTCGCGGAACACGTCAATATCGAAACCGTCAGGGTACCAAAGGTAGCCGGGCTTATGACCCCGCTGATCGGTCACGCCGTACTGCCAGATGATTTCCTTGCTCTGGCGATCGATCACGATGACACGTTCGCGCAGATCGTCAGCCACGATAATGTCCCCGGTATCGGGCAGCTCGCGCGCGAGCGAGGGATGGTCAAGCATCCGTTCGCCGTCCGCCACCAGGTAGTCCCAGACCACCTTGCGCGTTGCCGGATCGAAGATCACGACGCGCCCGGGCTTCCAGAAATCCGCCACGATCACGTGCTTGCCGTCCAGGGTCGGAAAGGCGTCGGACGGATAGTGGATGCGCGGTGCCTGTACGCTCCACACNNGCAGTGATGAAGGTGCCGTCGGACAGAATGTGAGCGTCGTCCGGATAGTTGAGATAGCCCGGCGCGGAGCCCCTGTGGTCCGGCGTGCCGTAGGTCCAGGTGAGCGCGCGCTTCTCGTAGTCAATGATGTGGACGTCGTAGTTGTCTTCCTCGCTCACTGCCAGCAGCTTGCCGTCAACAGAGAAATTGACATCCTCGTTGCCGCGGTAAAGCACCAGATTCGGCGACGGGAATTCCCACACGATGCGCTTGTCCGGCGCCACCTCGATGAGGCGATTGTTGCGCCGGTCGGCGATGACGATGGGGTAGGGCAGCGGCTTGCCCCACGAAGGCACGGGGTTCTTGCGGTTACCGGCAACCGGCGGAATCGGCGGCAAGGTGACACCGCTCGACACCATGCCGGCGCCGCGCATCTCCTCCGTGACGGCTACGGGCTGACCACCCTTGCCCGCCTCGGCGGCGTGTGACGACGGGATCAAGACGAGGGTTACCAGAACAGCCGAGGCGACGAGCCGCCCGTGGGCGCAGTGTCGTCGCATCGGGCAATCACCGTTGCGCATCATTACTCGCACACCAGCGCCTGCATGAACTCGTGCACCGGCATGCGCTCGAGGCGCGCGGCGTCCTGGCAGAGATCGAGTATCGCCTTGGCCTGCTTTTCCGGGAAGCGCGTGGCAAGCGCATCACGGAACTTGGCGACCAGCACCGGGATGCCCTCTGCGCGACGGCGCCGGTGGCCGATGGGGTATTCGATCTCGATCTTGTCGGTCTTGCTGCCGTCCTTGAAGAAGATCTGGATGGCATTGGCAATCGAGCGCTTGTCGGGCTCGTGGTACTCGCGCGAGTAGCGAGTGTCCTCGACCACTTCCATCTTGTTGCGCAGCATGTCGATGCGCGGGTCGGCGGCGGCCGCGTCCTTGTAGTCGTCGGCGGTAAGATTGCCCTTGATGAGCCCGATCGCCACCATGTACTGCAGGCAATGGTCGCGGTCGGCGTAATTGTGCAGCGGCCCGGTCTTGCTGATGATGCGGATCGCCGATTCGTGCGTGGTGAGCACGATGCGCTCGATGGCATCGAGCCGGTCCTTCACCTGCGGGTGCAGCTTCACCGCGCACTCGACCGCGGTCTGCGAGTGGAACTCGGCCGGGAAGGAAATCTTGAAGAGAATCTGCTCCATCACGTACGAACCGTAGTCGCGCTGGAACCTGAAGCGCTCGCCCTTGAAGGACACATCGTAAAATCCCCAGCCCTTGGCGGTGAGGGCCGAGGGGTAGCCGATCTCGCCATTCATGGTAATGAGTGCCAGGCGCACTGCGCGGCTCGTTGCGTCACCAGCCGCCCAGCTCTTGCGCGGGCCGGTGTTGGGGGCATGGCGGTAAGTGCGCAGGCTTTGGCCGTCCACCCATACCTGCGAGAGCGTATCGATGATCTGCTGCCCGGTTCCGCCCAGCATGGCGGTCGTGACCGCCGCGGAGGCGAGCTTCACCAGCACCACGTGATCGAGCCCGACGCGATTGAAGCTGTTTTCGAGCGCCATCACGCCCTGGATTTCATGCGCCTTGATCATCCACGTCAGCACATCGCGCACGGCGATGGGCTTGCCACTGCGCGAAAGGTAATCGCCCACGGCGAGGATCGCGCCGAGGTTGTCGGAAGGATGGCCCCACTCGGCCGCGAGCCAGGTGTCGTTGAAATCCAGCCAGCGCACCAGTGCGCCGATGTCGAATGCGGCCTTGACCGGGTCGAGTTCGAACTTCGTTCCCGGCACCCGCGCCCCGTTCGTCACCGTCGTCCCCGGCACAAGCGGCCCGAGATGCCGCACGCAGTCGGGATACTTCAGCGCGAGGAACGCGCAACCGAGGCTGTCCATCAGGCAGTAACGCGCCGTTTCGTAGGCCTCCCGGCTGTCGACCTGGTAGCCGAGCACATAGTCGGCGATATCGACTAGCTCCTTGTCGGGAGCGGGGCGGACATTGCTGGAGGAGGTATCGTGGGCCATAGACGGTGATTGTCAGCCGGCCAGAGGGACCGATCAACACCTGTTTCTCGCGGTGCGGGCGATATTCCTTCTCGCGGCCGCTTCAACTAGATTGGTGATCTGTCGAAGGGAAAGATCCGGGGGCGATGGAGTTGTGATGAAGGGACTATCGATCGCTATCTTGACGCTGCTGCTGGCGGCTGCTGCGCCAACCCACGCCGAGACCGCCCGGGGGAAGACGACGGGCGGTATCAGCTATTCCCTGCCGCAGTGGTTCAAGACGAGCTTTCTCGATTTCCGGCATGACATCGAAGAGGCGCGCAAGCAGGGCAAGCACCTTCTGGTATTCCTGCACCTCGATGAGTGCCCGTACTGCGCGCGGATGCTCAAGGAGAATTTCACCGGCGGCGAAACCCGCGATTTCATCCAGAAGAATTTCGATGTGATCGGCGTCAACATCCGCGGCGTGCTGGAGACGGTGTGGATCGATGGCAAAACCTACACGGAACGGGCGCTCGCCGGGCACCTCAAGGTCGTTGCCACCCCCACGATCGTGTTTGTCGATCTCGACGGCAACAAGGTGCTCCAGCTCACCGGCTACCGCGACCCGCGCGCCCTGCGCCAGGCGCTCGATTTCGTGCAGAGCAAGAGCTATCGCAAACAGTCGTTCGCCGATTACCTCGCTGCGCAGGCCAAGCCGGCAGTTTACGCGTTTCGTGACCACCCGCAGTTCGTGACCCGGACCGACTTCAAGGATTACACCAGGCCACTCGCTATCCTGTTCGAGGACAGGCAGTGCGCGGAGTGCGCGCGCTTTCACGACAAAACGCTGAACCACCCCGATGTACTGGCCGAGATGAAGAAGTTCACTGTTGTCCGGTTCGATGCCGAGTCCTCCCAGCCGATCGTGGATCTCAATGGTGATGCCACGACGCCGGCGCAGTGGGTGAAAGCGCTGGGTCTGACTTACCGGCCTTCCGTGGTGCTGTTCAACGAAGGCCACCAGATCTTTCGCATCGACAACCGCCTCTACCACTTCCACTTCAAGGAAGCGCTGCGCTACGTGAGCGGCGGGTACTACCGGCAATACGACAACATCTCCAGTTACAACGCCGCCCGCCGCGACGAGCTGCCGAAGCAGGGAATCGATATCGATTACGCGGAGTAGGCTTGGGCCCTGTCAGGTGTTGTGCCCCCTCGCCGAGGTCCTCTCTGCGAGGGGCGCCACGACAAGTCTCAAAGCGCATATTGGCTTCTTGTAATAGGATACGGGCGTGATGATAAGAGAGTACATACGCGCACATCGACTCCATTTGATGATTGCGCTGCTCGGCGTCTCGGTGCTCGCCGTCGTCGTGCTGTGGAAGATCATCGATGCCGCGCAACCGATGCCGCCGCGCTCGGTAACGATGGTCACCGGCTCCGAGGGAGGCGCCTACCATGGGNNAGTTGCTTGCGCTTGCGCCCCAAGAGGCTGGCAAGAAGCTGCTGAGCGGGGAAATCGATGCGGCGCTCATGGTGAGCTCGTGGGACTCTCCCACAGTGCGGCAATTGCTCGCTTCGGAGCGCATAGAGCTTGCGAGCTTTCCCCGTGCGGACGCCTATGTCGCCTTGTACCCGTTTCTGAACAAACTGGTGGTGCCCGCGGGCGTGGGCGATTTGGCCAGGAACCGACCGCCAGCGGATGTGGTACTGCTTGCGCCGAAGGCCAGCCTGGTAGTGCGCAGGGATTTGCATCCGGCCATCCAGTACCTGCTGCTCGATGCCGCGGAACAGATCCATTCCGGACCGGGCATCTTCCGCAGGGCCGGACAGTTCCCGGTGGCAGAGTCAACAGACATTCCGCTGAGCGAGGAAGCGCGTGGCTTCTACCGGTCGGGACGGCCATTCCTCCAGCGCTACCTTCCTTTTTGGCTGGCGGTGTGGATCGGCAGGCTGCTCGTGCTGCTCATCCCCGTGATCGGCATCCTGTATCCTCTGACGAAGATCGTGCCAGCCTTGTACGGCTGGACAATGCACCATCGGATCTACAAGCTGTACCACGAATTGAGATCGATCGAACACACGTGGGAAGCCCGGGGTGCCGGGAGCGGCACGAGCGACCTGGCAGCTCAACTCAACCAGCTGGAGGAAAAGGTGGATCACCTTTGGGTGCCGGTTTCCTCCATGCAGTCAGTGTATTTGTTCAAGGAGCACATCGTCCTTGTGCGCAAACGGATCGAGAGCACGCCGGAACAGACGTAAGCAAATGTATCAGGGAACAAGCGGCATCGACGAAGGGGGAATGAACGAGAGTTCACCGCCGGATCCCTTTCGCCTNNGAAGTCAGGCGAGTGATGGATCAGTACATGGGATTCGAACAAACGAGGCGTTGTCCAGCACGATCGGCAATAGACCTGCGAAAAAGCTTGTGCGGCTGCCACGAAACGATTGCGCGCTTCGCCGTGCTGCTGGCATTCCTGGGTTGTAGCGCCTGCGCGCCGAGTGCTTTGCTTCCTTACAGTTCCGAACAACCTCCGACGGTTACGCTGCCGCTCACGCTAGCCGGAATTGTGGACGCGCGGTCCGCGTTTGCGACGGTATTCGCGAACGAACTGGGCACAGCGGGCGATTCGCATGCCGAGTCGTGGTTGCACGGTGTCGCGCCTGGTCAGCCCGCGTCGGCGACGCTTGCCGGCAATTCGGCAGTGGCACGTTTCGCCGCGCATGCTGCCTCCACCTCAGTGCTCATCGTAGGAGGGCTGTGGGACGACTGCGTAAGTGCGCAGTCTGTCCCGTTCGGCGACGGCATTGCGCGTTCGCCCGAACGCAGCGCCGTGGAGGCGTATCGTCAGTATGCCGACCTCGGGCTGCGGTCGATTCGCCTCGTCCCGGTACCGGGCCGGGCTTCTTCCGCGGCAAATGGACAACTGCTCGCCGATGCCATCCGCGCCGAGGCAGCACAGTCGAACGTGAAAAGGATTGTCCTGATCGGCTACTCGAAGGGCGTGCCGGATCTGTTGCATGCCCTTGCTCAGCTCCAGCGCGATGGCGGCGTGCCACGAAACCTCACGGCGGTCATCTCGGTGGCCGGCGCGGTGATGGGGACGCCGCTGGCCGACTCCTATCAGTCCGCCTACGAGGCCGTCTCGCCATTGGTGACTCCCTTTGATTGCACGCCGTCGCAGGGTGATGACCTCGCCAGCGTGACGCGGCGCAAACGAATTGCGTGGCTCGCGGCGAACCCACCTCCGCCCGGGCCGGCCTATTATTCGATCGTTGCGCATGTCCCGATCGAGGAGCTGTCGCCGGCGCTGCAGTGGCCCGGGCGGCTGCTCGCCAGTGTCGACCCGCGCAATGACGGCCAACTCGTGGCCGCAGACGCCATACTGCCCGGCAGCACGCTACTGGCTGAGGCGCGGGCCGACCACTGGAATATTGCCTTGCCGCTCGATCGCTACCCGAATCGGATGGTGCGTGCAATGACGTTCAAGCAGAGCTATCCGCGCGAGGCGCTGCTCCGGGCAACGCTGAAATGGGCAATTGGCAGTGCGCCCTGAGCAAGAGGAGGCCTGGTCCACTGCAACAAATGCCGGCCCCCTGAGCGCTCGCTGGTATTCGGCGGCAGCGCGCGGTGTCTTGTTCGCAGCGGCTTGCGTGGCGATTGGCTGCGTCATCACACTCGGCACCGGTGGCGCACGGGCCGAGGAGCCATCGCTCGATGCGAAGCTGCCCGCGGAAGCGACGCAACCTGCACCGGGCGCAAACGGNNAGCACCCGCGGAGGAGGAAGCACCGACCCCGGCGGACGCAGGCAAGCCGCCACCGCCGGGCACCGTCGACGTGGTCCACGACGTCCTTTCTCGCGAGGTTCTTTCCACTGCCGAGTGGCTCGATTCCTTCTTCGACGATTCCCGGTATCGCGCCGAGGAGAACCGCACGCGTGTAAAAGTCGGCCTGGACTACAATTGGGACCGCGCCGAAAAGTCAGATTTCAGCGTTCCCATCTCCGTTCAGGTCAGGCTGCCACGGCTCGAGAACAAGGCCCGTGTTGTCTTGCTCGGGTCGCCGGACAGGGATCCGGAGGGCAAAGCGCCGCCTCCCGGAACGGCCGCGAGCCAGCTGCCCGGCGCGCAGGAAAACAACTTCACCACCGCGGTGGACTATTACTTCCTGGCAACCAAACGCCTGAACATCGCGACTCGAGTCGGCGTGCGGTTTCGTGAAGGGGAACCGGAGCTGTTCGTGGAGCCGCGCTATCGCCAGCTTGCGACGTTCGATCCGTGGGCTGTGAGGTTTGTCCAGGATTTCAAGTGGTGGACCCAGTTCGGCTGGGAATCGACGACGACCCTGGACCTCGAGCGTCCGTTGGATAAAAAGTTCTTCTTCCGTAGCACTCTTCAAGGGGCATGGACGGAACAGGACAAGGATATTTACTACTACAGCCTGAGTTTCAATCTGCGCCAGATTCTGAGCGCGCGTGCCGTGATCCAGTACGAATTGGTCAATGGCTTCCAGACCCGTAACGACCCTCTCGAGGAAATCCGCGCTACCGTCCGTTATCGTCGGAACTTCTGGCGCGACTGGATGTTCTTCGAAGTTGCGCCTTACGCCAGCTATCGCCGCGACCAGGACTTCGACTTCACGCCGGGCATTCTGCTGCGGCTCGAGATGTTCTTCGGCAAGTACGAGGGAGTTGGCCCGTAGGGATGATCCAACTGGAACGGACCGAAAGAAAAAAAAGCCGGCAACGGGACTAACCGATAAACCGTCCGTCCCGTTTTGCCCTTTCTTATCCGCAGTTCCGCACACACCATGCGGATTAAAAAAGGGATGCTGACCCCTCGATGTTACTGATTTTCTAGAAACCTATCAGCTCGGCGTGCACGCCCTGGATCGTCACCGACTTGAGCAAGTTGGTAGAGTTGTTCTTGGCGGGGTCGTATTCAACGATCATCAGGTGCGGCTTTTTGTGATCGTAGTCCGCCGCCATCACACCGGACTCTCCGAGCAGCTTGTCACGCAGCTCTTCCAGCTTCGCATTACCCAATGTTTCATCGATGTGGATCGTCACATCAGCAAGCTGAATCGCCATGTTCCTCACCTCCTGCGACTGGTAATGCCTCGTCTCCCTGTTGGACCGATACCAGTTCTTAATTGAAATATGAGCATCTAGTGCGAAACACGCGTTGATATCGGTCAATGAACGGCAAGATACCGCTTCAGCAGGAAAACGAACGCTTTGTCCGGGCGACCGAACGCGCTGGAACATTCGCGATCAAGGCTGGCCCCAAGAGAATCGACAAGTGGAATGGGCTGACATTTCTTCAGGCAGCCGGCGATAAGTGTGACTTATCAGATCGTGTGCGGGCAGGCCCGGCGCTCCATTACTTCCGGACGAAGAGCCCGCGTTGGTCGGGGCAGGGCGGAATGGCGAAACGTCTTGCGCTGAACGCCGGCACATCAGGGTTACGTCACTGAATTAGCCAGTACTTATGGAGAGCCGTGGCCTGATCCCGGCTCTTCATCGTCCCATTTGTTCTCGCCCCATTTTCTGCCGAATCGCACAATGCCACCGGCATGTGCCACGTACGGGTCTGTGCAAAAATGGGTGCCCATTTTCGCAACTGGCCATTCAAGCCATGAATCTAGACCGAGTCACGTCCGGCAAGGACGTTCCCCACGACATCAACGTCATCATCGAGATCCCTGCGCACAGCGACCCGGTGAAGTACGAGGTGGACAAGGAAACCGGCGCCATGTTCGTGGACCGTTTCATGAATACCGCCATGCACTACCCGTGCAATTACGGCTACATTCCGCACACCCTTTCGGAAGACGGCGATCCCGTGGATGTGCTGGTGGTAACGCCGGTGCCGCTCATCTCCGGCTCGGTGATCCGCTGCCGTCCCATCGGCATGCTCAAGATGACGGACGAAGCCGGCCCGGACGCGAAACTGCTTGCCGTGCCGATCGACAAGCTCTGCGCCCTTTACCGGCAGGTGCGCAAGCCCGACGACATGCCGCCGCTGCTGATCGCCCAGATCGCGCACTTCTTCGAGCACTACAAGGATCTCGAGCCCAACAAATGGGTGAAACTGGAAGGCTGGCTGGATGACGATGCCGCCAGGGCCGAAATCCTCGCGGGCGTGGAGCGTTACCGGAACGCCAAGGTCAAACCGCACTTCTGACTTGGCAAGTCTGCGCAAATTTGTCTAATCTGGCCGTTCTCGCGGTCCATTCCTGTCGCCGGAACTACTGAGCGAACGTGATGAAAGACACGGTCCGGTCGGTTGCCGATGCACTTACCTTGCGTGGCGTCACCACGCGCGCCGTTCGAGTTCCGTTGACATTCGTACTCGGCACGAGCGCCGCGATCGTCCGATCCGTCCCGCTCCTGCTGGTCGACGTGCTCACGGAGGAGGGAATCGTCGGGCGCTCGTACCTTTTCTGCTACACAAGCGCCGGCGCCAAGTCGGTGGCGGCCCACATCGCTGAAGCCATGAAGCTGGTGAAGGGGCAGCCCGCACTGCCGCAGAGCATCTTCCAGACGCTGGTTCGGCGCTTCGCGCTGCTAGGCGTCACAGGTCCGGTGCGCATGGCGCTGTCGGCCCTCGACGTAGCCATTTGGGACGCCGCCGCGATCGCCGTCGGCCGGCCGCTCGCCGAACTGCTCGGGGCTGTGCGACGCCCGATCCCCGCCTATGACAGTCGCGGGCTCGGACTGATGGCGCCTGAGAAACTTGCGGATGAAGCCGAGACATTGCTCGGAAAGGGAATGAAGGCGTTGAAGCTCCGTCTCGGATATCCGACTCTCTCGGAGGACCTGGGCGCGTTGCGGGCCGTGCGCGGGAGAATCCCGGGCGAAGTACGGGTAATGGTCGACTACAACCAGGCGCTTACGACGGCCGAAGCGATCCGCCGTGGCCTTGCGCTGCAGGAGGAGGGCATCGACTGGCTGGAGGAACCCATTCGACACGACGACTATCGGGGAAACGCGGAGATCGCGCGCTGCCTGAATGTGCCGCTTCAGATCGGAGAGAACTTCAATGGTCCCGAGGCAATGGCCGATGCGATCGCCATGCGTGCCTGCGACTATGTCATGCCGGATGTGGCTCGTATCGGCGGCGTCACCGGGTGGATGCAGGCGGCCGGAATCGCGGCAGCCAGCGGCATTGAGATGTCATCTCATCTCGTCCCGGAGGTGAGTGCCCATCTGCTCGCAGCGACGCCCACGGCGCACTGGATTGAATATGTGGACTGGGCCGACGCGATTCTCGAGGAATCGTTGCAGCTGGTCGACGGCGCCGTCGTCGCCCCGAATCGCCCCGGCCTTGGCATTGCCTGGGACGAAGACAAGTTGCGCGGATTGGACACCGTGTGAAGCACTGGCTTGCGGTGCAGAGAATCCGCAAGGAAGTGTCCGGGCCAGAAGAGAAGAAGGGAAAAGAAGGGGGCGGGGGCGATCAGCGATGAATCCCTCCGCCCCTTTCTATTAGCAGAGCGCGGCCGTGGCCGGGAACCGCTTGTTACGAATCACGCAAACCAGGCGGCCAGCGCCACGACAAATGAGGCGGCGGCAACAGCTGCGGCAGCACCGGCTACCAAACGTGCCTGCCTGATTGCCGCGTCGTTGGCCTTTGCGGATTCCTCCATGGCCCTGGCGAGTGCCTTGACGGATTCGTTGTTGGTCCTGACGGCCTCCTGCAACTCGGCAATCTGCTGGCTCACAAGCGGATCGGCGCTTTCGCTCTTCTTCTTGGTGAAGGCCGGCAGCGCCGCGGAAACGATTGGAGCCAAATATGGCAGGACGACCTTGATGACGGGGAGCCAGGCGGCCATTTGTGATCCTCACGATTGAGTGCCCGGTCTATTTGCCGATATCAACGCTACCGAGACAAGGGGTGATCGAGAGTTCGCACCGAATCAAACGGTTATCGCCCTAACGATTATCGGAAACGCAAAGTTGAGGCCAGATCACGAAATCGGCGAATGTGGGCGAGAACCGTGATCTGGCCCCAGTCTACCACGCACTCCTCAGCGTGTTTTCCCCAGTCTAGAACTGCAGTTCGGCCGCAACGGCACCATGATCCGACGGCCACAGCCCGAGTCCCGGTGGCGGAGTCCGGTCAGAAACAGTGGCTCCCACGACCCGCGCATGTTTCACCTTATCCGGCGCAACCAGTGAGAAGATCATGTCGATCCGTTCGTACAATGCCGACTGCTGGTTCGACAGGTCATCGAGCTGGCAGCAGGTGTATTCCGGTGCGTTGCCGGGGCGCAGTGTCCAGGCGTCGGTATAACCAACCGCGACGAACTGTTGATACGGCGTCGGGAGGCCGGGGATTACAGCCGGATGCTCGGGCGAGGAGTTCATGTCTCCCAGCAGCACAAGCGAGCTGCCCGATGGAGTGGTAGCCGCCAGAAAGTTCCACAGCTCAAATGCCTGAGCGGCCTGATAGTACTCTGACAGCGGGTTGGTCGGATCCGGATACTGCAGTTCCAGATGCGTGTTCACCACCCGATAAGCCTGGCCATCGACCGTTGCGTCGACTGCCACGAAGCCGCGTTCCACGCTGATGATTCCGTAGGGCGTGCTGCCAGTCACCACCTCCGAGTAATTGCACCCGTTGTCGGACGGTCTGGCGCAAATTCCCGAGTAGTCAACGGGAGATGCGCTCACATCGGCTCGCCGTAGAATGACATCCCGATCAACGACGCTAACCAGTGCCCAGGCCCCATCGATTTCGAAGGGGACGCCGGGGACGACGTACATATTGACGACCGTCGCTGCCACTTCGTACGCGCCGTTGAGTGCGTCATACGTATCCTGCAGATGATCGGTGAACGCACCGGCGATCGAGGAGTCGCTGCATGGATCGCCACTGATAGGGATGCATCCAAACTCGTAGACCTCCTGCAGGCCGACCAGCGCCGGCCGTTCCTTCAGGATCTCGGCCGCCAGCGCCGTCACGCGCGCCGTTGGCGAGCTGGCCGCGATTTTTTGCAGAGCCAGGACGACTGCCTCGTTGAAGTCGCCAGGAGGTGCGGCGAGGATCGGGGCGAGATCGGTACCCAAGTACTGATTCTGGGTCATTACCTTGATGTCCGCCGCGTTGGCGGATGCCACGCACAACAAGAGCAAAACGAGGAAACCAAATCGGGGAAAGTGCGTCTTCATGAGCGGTCTCCTCCTTGAATGAGCGCTTCTACGTCCGGTGGAAGGCTCCTGTCACCGCTCCGCTGGAAGCGAAAGCCGTGCAACGCGCTANNGCGCGCGGAAGACGAACGAACAGGATGCTAAAACAACGCGTTAACGCGTACAGTGAAGAATCAGATCAAGAGACCTGACACGATTCCAGAATCCGGGTCTGAGAGGAGTTGTTTCGAATATTAGAAAGTATTGCGCTCTGATCCCATATTTCTTCGATTGCCGGGAATTGGGGGCAGGTCACAAGTTGGTCCAGCATCACTTCTGCGGCTTTTCGTCGGCATAGGACCAGATGTCCACGTCCTTTCCCTGCTCGCGAAAGTGATCGGCGCGGGCGGAAAGCCAGCGCTGGAAGCTCGGTTGCTCCCGGTAGCCGCCGCTCGAGACGTAGTCGAAGATGCCACGGGTGTGAAAGACCTTGAACATCGCCTCGGAGCGGATGATTTCCTTGCCCTGTTCATTGAACACGACGATGGTGGGCGCGTACTTCACGTCCAGCGCCCTGGTCCAGTCGCGCGCGTTCGTCTTGTTGCCGTCGGGCGTCGTCAGCGGGGTGTGCGACCACATGTCCAGTTGCACGGCGTGGAAATGGCGGAGGGAATCGCGGATGTCCTTGTCCTGCAGCACCTTCGCGTGCAGGGTGTCGCAATCCGGACAGTCCCGCTGTTCGAAGAAGACGGCAATCGGTTTGCCTTTGGCGCCAGCCGCCGGTCGCAGATCGACAGGCCCCTGGCGAAAGAACGCCTCTGCGTGCATGTTGCCCGTCATGGCCCTGGGTTGATTGGCGGCCACATACTCGCGATAGCCGATTTCCTTTTCTTTCTTCTGCGTGACGTAGTCGATGGCGATCTTGAAACGGTTCGGCGGCAGGTAACCGTTGAGGCGCAGAACCGTCTTGCCCTGCTCATCGAAGTACAGGAGGGTGGGGGTGAATTGAACCTTCATGGCAGCGGCAAAGGTCTTTTCCGTGTACGACTTGCCGTCGAGACCGGTTACCTCGCGGTCGCCCCACATATTGATATGGATGACGTTCAGGTTCTTGCGGATGGCGTCCTGGATATCCTTCTGCGCCAGGTTGCGTTCCACGAGGGCGTTGCAATAGGGACAGCCGTTCTGGGTAAACAGCAACATCAGGCGCTTGTTGGACCGGGTGGCCTCGGCGAGATCATCCTTCAGGTCGAGGAAGCTGTGCTCGAACCAATCCGGGTATTCGGTTTGCTTGGCCCCATAAAACTTGCCGTGCGCATCGCTGCCGTGCGCGACCGCACCGAAGAGCAGCATGCCAATCGTTGGTAGGGCAAGAAGGATCGGAAGTGGGTAAATGCGTCGCACGAATGTCTCCCCCGGGGGATCAGGTTCAGATCTATAGAATAGACAAGAAGAAACCGGGTCAGCGAGGAATTGTTACGAAAATTTTGGGAGCATCGTGATTTCGTCCCGATTTCCCAAGAAGAATCTCAGAAGTTCTCCTGTTGGACTTCCTGGTAGACGAAACTGATCACGCGGCCCATTTCGTTGAAGTTGTTCCAGTCCTTGTACTGGGCCATGTCACGAAGAACGTATTCCTTCATCTCGTAATCAAGCAGGCCCTGTTTGAAGTATTTTGTGACCGACGCGTAAAGTTCTTCCAGAAAACGCAGGGAGGCGTCAGGCACTTCGCGGCCGCCACTGCGACCGTGGCCGGGAATGAAGAGGGTGGATGGCCCGTTGAGCATCGTCTTGATGGCCGCGATCGAGCCCTTGAAATTGGCATCCTGTGGAACGTCCGAGTTGGGGACTTGTCTGGCGGTTACCACATCGCCGAAGAACAGCCCCTTGTCGTCGACGACCTCGATCATGAGGTCAGTGTCCGAGTGCGCGTGGCCGGTGTGGTGGATGCGCAGCGTCACGCCATCGAGGTTCAGTGTTTCCCCGCCCTTGAGCCCGATATTGGGCGCAACCACCTTGGTGCCGCCGACCGCTCCGTTGGTCATGCGGGTAAAGACCCCGATCCAGTACTCGCCCTCGCCGGCGTTGATTCGCTCGATCGCGCGCTGGTGCGCATAGATTGGAACGTTGGGGTAGATTTCGCGGATGCCGTGGTTGCCGAGCCAATGATCACCGTGTACGTGGGTATTGAACACGGCGATGACCGGCTTGTCCGATACGGTCCAGATCTTTTCCAGAAGCTGCTTTCCAATTTCCACGCTGCTGCCCGGGTCAACGATGATCACGCCACTTTTGGTCAGGATCGCCGCCGGGTTATTCATGAAGCCACGATTGGCCAGGTTGGGCAGATGCTGGCTCGCGTGCACGACGTGGATATGATTGCTGACGCGATCGAGGGAGTGATGCTCGATGGTCGCCGGCACGTTCGGATCGTGCGCAAGGGATGCGCTGGTCACGGCGGCAAGCACGACGGCCAAGGTAACAGATCGCAGCATCATGTCTCTCCTTGAGGTACGTTGGTCTTATTGTGCCGTGAAATGCGAGACCAGTAGGGAATTGTTTCGAATACTAGAGAGAATTGTTTTCTGACCCCGATCTTCCGTGGCTTCAGGCCGCGCCGACAACCATCGGGTTGGCGGGATCGGCCGCCCACTCCTGGAGCGAGGCGGTGTACACCGCGACGTTGGTGAAGCCGAGTCGGGTCATGACGAAGGCGTTGGAAGACGCCATGATCCCGCCACCACAGTACGTGATGGCGCGGGCGTTGCGGTCGCCGCCGATCATGGCGGCCAGCTCATCGTCCGGCCGGAAACGACCCGTCTTATCGAGCAGATCAAGGGCGTTCATGTTTGACGCGCCCGGAATATGGCCGGGCCGTGCGTAGAGGGTCATTTCGCCCCGGTACATCTCTGCAGGCATGGTATCGATGAGGCGGACGGCCGGGTNNGTCCACGCGCTGAGGCCGCCATTCAGAAGCGCGGCCTGGTCGAACCCGACCCAGCGCAGCATCCACCAGACCCGGGCAGCCCACGCCGAATAGTTTGTGTCGTACAGCACTACCCGGGAATCGTTGCCGACGCCTAGTGCGCCCATCGCGGAACAGAACTGTTCAGGTGTCGGCACGGCGAACTCGACAGTACTGGTGGTATCACAGAGATCACCCTTGAGATCGGCGAACCCGGCATTCGGAATATGACCAAGCTCATAGTCGGGGCGGCCGGTCACATTGTGAAGGCCGCCGCCTTCTTCCGGAATTGTGCAGACGGTGCAGTCGAGCAGCACCAGATCCGGGTCATTGAGGTGTTGGCTCAGCCACTCGGCAGTCACTAGTGTATCCATCATCTCCTCCCGCTGAATTGCACCTCCATTAATACCACGATGAGATATCGTGGTCAGATCACGGATTTGGCGAATATTGGCGAGGACGGTGATCCGACCCCGTTTTCATGCGGATTGATGGATCAGCGTTGCTGGCCAATCTCGCCGTGGTAATCGAACGGCAGCTTGCCCAGGCGATTCGCGACGCTGATGCCGCCCGCCAGGCGATAGCGCAGGCTTTCTCCCTTGCCGCTCTCGAGCGTGCGGATCTGATCGATGAGCCGCGCGACATTGCTGACCAGGGTAATCTCGAACACCGTCTCGCCATATGCCGGCACCGNNTCATCCCGGTGACCGGAAGCTCGACGGGGTTGGGGTTCTGCATGCGGATATTCAGGACAAAACGCTGCTCGAAGAGCGAGACATCGAGCACCCGTATCCCCGTGAGGCTCAGGCTCGGCGGCTCCAGCGCCGGTTCGAGCGCTGCGCAGCCGCCAAGGATGACGGTGAGGAACAGGGCAGCGAGTTTCTTCATGTTTGTTCTCTCGGTTCAAGGCGCCGGGCAGTCCGCTGTGGTTTCAAGATAAAGGGCACAGAACCCCCTTGGCTATTTTTGTGTGCCCGGATGCCCCGTCATTCGCTGGATCAACGCAATGTATTTCCTTTCATTGGCGAACGCCGCGAAACCAAACAGCACGATAGCACCGGTCAGAATCAGGGACGTCAAAACGACAACTGGCAACAGCCCAGCCATCAGGATCAGAGTCGATTCGGGGATGGAATAGCTGTTCAGTTCCGACATTACAGCAAAGGGATTGGCCAGCAGGGGATTGAACACCACCAGCCATATGCCAAGGCCTAGCAAGAGTAACAGCAGAATCGTGCCGACCAGTGGCCATGCTCGAACGAACTTGGCGCGTTTGGCCACGAAACCTTTTTCCTCAGCAGTAAGTTCCACGCGTCCTCCCCTATAGCTGTTACCTCTTCATTACTCCAAGGTACTAGAGATTAATCCTTCCGTCCGCTTGATCAAACGGTGTGCTTTACCCGCCCGATGAGGAGACGCAATGACTCGAACAGGAGAAGAGCCGCTGCCGAGACTTCCAGCAGGATGGTCGAATTCATTGCTGTGGTATGCGCCGACAAGGGCGCGACCACGTAGTGCCCAAGGCTATCCGTTCCACACACGGCATAAACCGCAATGAGACCGAGACCAATCACGTGGTAGCCCGCATGAAGCAGAAGCCAGCCGCACACGCCGATCAGTGTCATGCCGACCCAGGCCCCGTACACCCCCGCACGCGTCCAGGTCTGCGGCAGGCCGGGATACTCGGCGAGGAACTCGGCGTTGTGAATGAAATGGATCAGGCTCGCCGCGGCGAAGGCGACGAGCAGAATTGGCAGGGCTCTTGATGGCATGGTGCGCAGCATATGTGAACGGAATTCAGAGAGAAACCGTTTGAATATTCGGGGATATTGTTCTCCGGCTCTCTTGGTTGGATGGAAATTGTCTCGGATATTGGTCAGTATTGAGCTCTGGCCCGGTTTTCGCTTTTCGGAAGCGAACCCCTCCGGGACTGCTGTCAAACCTTGATACCTGCCACCGTAGAGGAGGAGGACAGCCATGAAAACCAGATCCTGCATCCGTTGTCACAGCACCACCCAACCCGCGGTACTGGAGAACGCCGCATCGGAGTCCGACTCGCTCGCCTTGCGCATCGAGCGAATGCCGGTGCTCGCATGTCCCGAGGGGCACCGCCAGTTCGTCTCCGCCGATTTTCCCCGCTGGCTGGTCGAGCACTTGATGGACGAAGACGAGGCGAAGCTGCCTTCCGGCCGGGAGGAGGGCATGCTCTTCAAGCACTACCGATGCGGCGAGTGTGGCGCCGATCTCGCGAAGGAACCCGACGGGAGCAAGACCTTCGCGTTCGACGTAGAGCTGCTTGACCTGGACCCGTTCCGCGTCGAGCTGACGGCGCCGGTGTACAAGTGCCCGCAGTGCTCCCGGGAGCAGCTGCACTCGCTCAAGGAGGTGCGCGGTCTCACGCCCCAGGTGCTCGGCGAGGCGTTTCGCGCAGCGGAGATCCCGCCCGGCTGATCGCCGGTTCACGCCAAAGACGGATCAGGTCACAGATACGCTAAATATTCGCGAGAACTGTGATCTGACCCCGATTCTCCGGCATTGGGGCGAGCGGGGAATTGACGCGAATATTATTAGGACGTACTGCTCCTTGAACCCGGTTTCCTTGATGGATCGTCCGGCGGCGCGCCGAGATCACACTTCTTACAAGGGAGTCGCTGCCCCAAATGCTTCTGTCGGCCCGTCTCGGTGATAACCCATGGCCGCTCGACCCACGGAGGAGTGTGGCGTACATGCTGGAAATGGCCGCACGCCAGTTCCGCGACCCAGTGGCCCTCATCGTCCAGGTGGAAACCGCTAATGGGTTGTTCCATCGAAAACGGGAGTCAAACCAAAGATTCGGGGAATACTGGCGAGAAGCGTGATCTAAACAGATCCATTCTCTTCGGGATAGGGTACTGACCCCTTTGGTTTTCGGGAATGTTAGCGCCAAGTGTTTTTTGCACTGACCCCAAATATCAGGTCTGCATATACAGGCGGTAACTGCAGACGTCGTTGAACCCGAGCTTCTTGTAAATTGGATAGCCCATGGACGACGCCTGAAGAATCGCGACGTGGTAACCCAGCCGCCGCGCCTCCAGCAGTGGCAGCATCGTCATGTAACGGCCAATGCCGCGCTGGCGCGATTCAGGGAGCGTGGCGATGGCATAGACGCCGGCCACGCCGGAATCCAACACCAACGCGGCGCTCGCCACTGGCTTGCCGTCCAGGTAGCCGATATAGCGCTGCTGCGCCCGATACGCCGAATCGCATAATGTGGGTTCGACTTTCTCCATCACATCGACTGCATTGTCCGGAAACCCGGTGCCAATGGCCGCCACCCGCGCCCACAACGCCTGTTGTGTTTCGTTACCAACTTTCTCCACCCGAAAGCCCGCGATCTCCGCCAACCGGCTATCCATGGAATGAAGGTCGAGCGCCATGCCGGGGACCTCGCCGGCCGGCTCCAGCCCACGGCGTTCCAAAGTCGATCCTAAATCATCGGGCTTCGTACCCGGCCCGAGCCACCAGAACGCCGGTGCGCCCTGCGCGTTGATCCTGGCCTGAAGACCGTCGATGGTGGATTGGACATCATTGGCGTCCAGGATGGCACAGGGCACGCCATTAAAGAGCGGATGCGGAACGCCGGTATAGAACCACACGGCGTCTCCCGCCTGTTGCAGGGTGCAACCCTTGCCACGGCCGTAGGCGGACCAGAAAGCAACCATATTGGCGTCCATGGCGGAGCGCAGATTCGGTGATGTCGTGCTTTCAATCATTTTTTGTCTCGAGTTTTTTGCCGTTAACGTTCCCGTTGAGGGGGTGCCGAGGAGCGGAGCGACGAGGGTACTGAACAGCGTCGCTGTTCAGCGCTCCCCTCGAAGCAGTGGCTAGCAGTCTGCGTACGTTCACTTCGTGGCCGCACCGACAAGGCACTCGCCCGGCACTTCGAACCCACCAGGCGATTCAAAACTACGCATCGAGCCTTCTATTTCGTTCCACACGGACTCACGTTCTTGAGGGGGCAGATGGGCCATCATGGCATTGAATGCGCCGAAGGCTTCTCGAGCGACCCGCACATACTCGGCGGCACTGGTCGTTCGATGGGGCACCGGCACGGCGCGAATCTCGGGGTTGGCAAATCCGGCTTCACGGAAGATGCCTTCGAGCACCCCGGGACCGCCAAGGCTAAACGGTCCGGGTTGCCCCGCAACGGGAGCCGGGAGTTGGGCGCGCCGGCGGATGATGGAAGCTGGCATGGCACCCCAACTGTTTCGATCGGGCGTGGAAAAGACAACGACGGCGACCCGACCGCCCGCTTTCAGAGCACGGCGCCACTCGCGTAGCGCTGCCACGGGGTGCGGCATATACATCAGGCCAAGCCGACACAGCACCGCATCAAAGGCACTGTCGGGGAGATCCAGCCTTTCGCCGTCCATGGCGCGAGTCTCAATCTGTTTGAGTCCACGTTCACGGGCGACCTGGAGCGCAAGCTCGACGATCCCTTCCGAGATATCAGTTGCCAGCACGTAACCGCCAGGGCCAACTCGCTCGGCGGCACTGACAGCCGGTTCACCTGCGCCGGCGGCGATGTCCAGGACGCGCTGACCTGACTGAATCTGGGCCAGGTCGAGCATCTGGCGGGTAGCTTCGCCATACCAACGATCCAGAGTGGGATTCCAGCGTCGCCATGCCGCGCCGTCCTTGTTCCATTGCTCTCGCTGCGCATTCTTGTACTTCGCTGCGTCGAATGAGGGTTGCTGTTCGGCCACGCAATCTCTCCTCTTGGTTAGACGTTGATGTTGCTTCGCGTGCGGGACTCAGACTGCTAACGCCGCGCTCTTCGGCAAATTTGGAGCGCAGCGGAAAATTTGTCCGACAGCAGCGCCTTGTTAGGGCTTTTTCTATTTCCCTGCCAGCATCTTCGCAGCCGCACGCATATAAGCCGGCAGCTTGATCTCACCATAGGGCGGCACATAAGGCGTGGCCGAGAACATTACCGCGATGAAGTCACGCTCTGGGTCGATGTAGATGCCCTGGCCTGTGTTGCCGTGCTTGTAGAGGGCACCGTCCTCGAAGATGAAATCGAACTGGTAGGCGCCCTTGACAGGCTTCTCGGCAAACAGACCGAGCGCCTGTTTTTCCTTGGCGCCGCCCTTGAAGGATTCGGGATCACCACTCGACCGGATCAGATCGAGGATTGGCTTGGTGACGACCTGTTTATCGGACACCGCCTTCCAGCTCGGCGTCCAAAGAACAGCGTAGCGGGCCATGTCCGGCAGGGTGGTGGAGATCATGCCAAAGTTCAGTGCTTGACCATCCGGTGCCAGATTGAGCAGCAAAGGCATGCG
>DKBM01000098.1:0-31601 GCA_002451215.1 Proteobacteria bacterium UBA6900 | reverse complement strand
GCTCGGTGGCTACCGCTGGGGCGTAGCGCGCAAACAGGCACTTATCGGCTGGGAAGCCGCGCACTTTGGGGGGAACGAGTCGCGCGCCCCAGGCACGCGCCAATACCGCGGGAGCCGCCCGGTCCAGACTTGACCAAACGCAATGAGATGGGTGTCGGTTGTGCGTAAGAATTGCCAGTGGAGTACAGGATGTTGAATCGGCGCCCGGTGGTACCGGCGGCGCCGACATGGAAATCAATGGCAACGCTTGGGAGGGCCATGTCATGAACAGAAGATTGGTATCAGTGCTGGGCGTTCTGGCTCTGCTTCTATCGGTAGCCGGCTGCGCGAACCGGGCGACGGGGTCGCTGACGCCCGGCGCTGACCTGTCCGGCGTCAAGGATTACTACATCGTTCATCAGCCCAAGGACACCCATGGGCTTGACCAGATGATCATGGATCGACTCGTCAAGATGGGCTACACGGCCAAGATTGGCGAGGAGCACGCGCCGCCCTATAAGGCCGATGCAGTGGTGACCTACGTGGACAAGTGGCAGTGGGACATGACCATGTACTTGCTGGAACTCACCATTACCATTCGCAATCCGACCAACAACTATCCGCTGGCAACCGGCAATTCGTTTCACACCTCGCTTACCCGAAAGTCGCCCGAGGAAATGGTGGATGAAGTGTTGAAGAATATCTTTGCCGCCAAGTAGCGGTCGCCAGTCAGGCGCACGACATGGACAAGGTGCTTTGCGCGAATCGTGGGCTGGGAAAAATCATTGCGCCGCTGGCGCTGGCGCTNNGATTTTACCAAGGCCCTGGTCGAGTCGATCAACAAGTCGCAAGTCTTTTCCAAGGTTCTGCCAGGCACCGGCGCCGACTATGTGTTGCAGGTGGCAATCATCAGCATCGAACAGCCGATATTTGGCGGGACGTTCACGGTGAAGATGGAGGCCGGTTGGACCCTGAAGCGCAGCGATGGCACCGTCGCCTGGCAGGAAGCCATCCAGTCCGTACATATGGTTACGATAAGCGAGGAGTTTGTGGCGGCCACGCGCTTGCGCGTGGCAACAGAGGGCGCGGCGCGCGAGAACATCAAGAAAGGTCTGGCGAAGATTTCGCGCCTCAACCTCTGAGCGTCCGCGCTGGTCGCGCAGCATGCTGCCCGATCGGACGCCGCGGTTTGCCGGTTTCGTGCACNNCGCAGACCCTTGTTGGGTCGCGGCTTGAACCATATGCCCCCGGCCAGCGACCACGTGCGGGGCATCCCTGCAACGAGACAGGCGAGTCCGCGCGCGGTGGCCTCGTGCGCTTCCGGGCGCCAGACGGGCAAGCCGCTCAAGTCCGCCATGCGCTGACACAAACCATCGATCTGGCTCAGACCACCGGTCATGACAATGCGCGCAAGCGGCGCGGTGGGCGCGTCAGCCATTTCGTCCAGATTCGCCTGCAGCAGAAACACAATGCTCTCGGCGACCGCAACCGCCTCCTGCGCAGTCGTGCCGGCACCAATGAAACGCGACTCGAAGTTCGGCACCCAGTGCGGCGCGCCCAAACCGCCGATGCCATTGAGAAACAGCGGCGGCTCGGTGTCTGCCATCAGCCATAGCGCGAGCTTGTCGGTAATTTCGTCCATCCCGTGTCTTGCCGCCACCCAATCTAGCGCGCTTCCAGCGCCGTTCACTGTTCCTTCCAGCACGTAAATGCGCTCGTCGCCCTGCTCCCAGACAAGACTGGTCAGCAGTCGCGCATGCACGACCGGCTCAGGAAACACCCGCTGCGCGAACGCGCCGGTACCCACATTGATGTAGGCGCAATCCGGCCGCGGCATGCCGTCGGCGAAAAGTGCCGCGGGTTGATCGCCCTGACAAATCCGGAGCGGCACGGTCTGCCCGGCAACGCGCAAACTTCCGAAGGCATGATGGGTCGGCACACAGGCCGGCAAACAAGCGCGCGGGATACCGAAGCGGCCAAGCAGGAAATCGTCCCAGTCGCGGGCCGCGAGGTTCCAAAGCTGCGTGCGTTGGGCGTTGGCAGGATCGGCTACCAATGGTTGTTCATCGAGCAACCGGAACAGCAGAAAACTCGCGAGCGGTCCGAACGCGAGCCGCCCTTCGGTCCCGGCACGTGCCACCGCGGGCAGGTGGTCGAGACACCAGCGAAGCTTGGAAGCGCCATAGTGCGGCGTGAGCATGAGGCCGGTGCGCCGATGAATGCCAGCCTGCTCGCTCGCGAGCGGAATCAACGTCTCGGCCGCACGCCGATCCTGCCAGGAAATCACTGGTGACAGTGCCTCGCCGGTTGCGCGATCCCAACAGACGATACTCGATCGTTGTGTCGCGAGACCGGCAGCAATGATCTGCATGCCGGGCGGGCGCCCGAGCGCCTGCAGCGCGTGGCGCACCGACTCGATGATTTCCTCGGGGTCGTGCTCAACCCGATCCGGCCCGGGACGATGGGTAGTGATCGGGCGCTCGGCCGAGACTGCCGGCCGGCCGCTGGCGTCGAAGATGATGGCACGACTGGCGTGCCCGCCCTGGTCGATCGCGAGAAAACGACTCAACGCCCGGCCCGCGCCTCGGCGGCCGCAGCGTGGGCGAGATGCGGACGCCAGTCGTAACCGCCGGCGTCGACCACGAACCAGGGATTGTGCAAGTCAGGCTTGTTGTAGGCGAGCGGGCGCCCCTGCAGGTCGGTGACGCGCCCGCCAGCGCACTCCACGACGCACTGGGCGGCGGCCGTGTCCCACTCCATGGTCGGGCCGAGCCGCGGGTAAACGTCGGCGGTGCCCTCGGCAACGAGGCAGAGCTTCAACGCGCTGCCCATGCTGACGATATCGTGCGGACCCACCTCATCGAGAAACAGTTTGATCTCGGGGCCCGCATGCGAGCGAGAGGCGACCACGATGGGGCGAGTGCCGCCGTAGGGGCGCACGTTAATGGAACGAATCTCGCGGGCGCCCTGCTCCTTTTGCGCGCCCTGGCCACGACAGCCGAAGTAGCTGGTGCCGATGACCGGCACGTACACAACGCCCAGAACGGGGCTTCCATTTTCCACCAGCGCGATATTGACGGTGAACTCGCCGTTGCGCGAGATAAACTCCTTGGTACCATCGAGCGGATCGACGAGCCACAGCCGCGTCCAGCCAGCGCGCTGCTCGAAACCGGCACTGGCAGATTCTTCGGAAAGGATCGGGATGTCCGGGGAAAGCTCGGCCAGTCGTTCGCTGATTAGCTGATGTGCGGCGCGGTCCGCCTCGGTGACCGGAGAATGATCGGGCTTCTCGCTGATCTCGAAACCACGCTCGTAGATGTCGAGGATTTCACGACCGGCGTCAACGGCGATGCCCCGCACGGCTTGAAGATATTCGCACGCGTCGGTCGCCATCGCTCGAAATTTCTCCGGCTAGTAACCGAATTCGCCGACCCAGTCGCCGTGCCGGAAATCGAGATGCAGCCACTTCGGCGTGAAGGCGCCGGGCCGCACCAGCGCGATGGGCTCCAGGTCTGGCGCGCCGGCCACGTCATGCACGGCACAGGCCTTGGTCATGACCGGACGGAAACTCACTGTGACATGCTCGTTCACGCGTCCGCGGGCGGTGACGTCCGCGCGCGGCTCTCGCCGCACATGCACGCGCTTGCGAATCAGACAGCTGAAGTAAAGCTCGAGCTCGATGTCGAGCGGCTCGAGCTCGATGTCGAGCTGGGCGGCGGCGCGTGGCGTGAAGCGCAACTCCAGCTCCCGACTGCCGAGTGCAACACGGCTGGGTGGCATCATTATTTCCCCTGTTTGACCGGTTCTGTCTTCAGCAAACCGTACTCGTTCATTGAGGCGGCGTAAACCCGGACGTCCTCGAACCCGAGACTGCGCAGCGTAAGATAGGTGTGCGCCGCGCGGCGCCCGGATTGGCAGTAAGTAATCACCGACCGCCTGGTATCTGCCAGCCCGGCGTTTCTCAGTAGCCGGCGCAGCGCGGCTTCCTCACGGCGCGTAAAACCCCCATCGATTGCCACCGCCTGGTCCCATTCCCACCAATGCGCACCCGGAATATGGCCACTGCGCGGATCCTTGCGCTCGCCGCGATATTCCTCCTTGCTGCGAACATCAAGCAATAGCGCTCCGCGCTTATCGCGCGCGGCGCGAACGTCATCAAGACTTGCCTCGTTCGCGCGCCCGCCGGCTTCCAGCGCATAGGCAGCTGGCTTCCGTTTCCGGGCATCGTTCACGACCTTGCGCCCATCGAGGATCCATCGCACAAGCCCCCCATCCAGCACCGAGACGCGCGGATGGCCGATGCGCTCCAGCTCCCAGAACAGTCGCGCCGCGTTCAGTCCACCGACGTCGTCATAGGCCACGACGTACTTCTCGCGCGTGATGCCGAGACGTCCAAGCAGTCCGGCAAGCTCCTTGTCATCCAGCCGCACCGGATAATGCGGCGAGTCCTCCTTGCGCGGGTCGCCGAGGACGTGCTGCTTCAAGAGCGCCTGGTACGGCAGGCGCACGGCGTGGGGAATGTGGAAGCGCTGGTACTGCCCATCATCGTCGCTCATGTCGACGATCACGATGCGGACATCATCGAGTCGCGACTCGAGCCAGCGGCCGTCTACCAGTACCGGCACGGCAAGTGCCGGGGCGGACACGGCGAACAGAAGCAAAAACCACACAAACCGCGATTGCCTGGCGAACATGATTACACCTGCTTTGGCGTGAACGGCGCCGATTCCTTAATATACTGCGGGTCCGGGAAATATAGACGAACCGCCCATGCTTGCCTGGTCCGATATCGACACGCTGCTGCTCGACCTTGACGGCACGCTGCTCGACCTGCACTACGACAATCACTTCTGGCTCGAGTTCGTGCCACGCCGCTACGCGCAACGACACGGGCTGTCCGAGGAGGATGCACGCACCGAGCTGATGGGGCGCTACAAGCGCGCCGAGGGAACACTCGACTGGTATTGCGTGGACTACTGGACCCGCGAGCTCGGCCTCGATATCCCGCTACTCAAGGAGGAAGTCGATCACCTGATCGCCGTGCACCCGTACGTTGTAGAGTTCCTGCACGCGGTGCGGGCGCTGAAAAAACGCATCGTGCTGGTCACCAATGCGCACGGCAAGGCGATCGCACTCAAGTTTCGCCGCACCCAGCTTGGTGGACATTTCGACAGTGTGGTGTCCTCCCACGACCTGCGGGTACCAAAGGAACATGCGGGCTTCTGGCACAAGCTGCAGGTGGTGCAGCCATTCGAGAAGGACCGCGCCTTGCTGGTGGACGACAGTCTGCCGGTACTGCGCGCCGCGCGCGACTACGGCGTCAGCCGGCTGCTTGCCGTGCGCAAGCCGGATTCCAGGCTGCCCGAGAAGGACGTCGGCGAATTCGATTCAATCCACAACTTCAAGGAGATCATGCCATGACTTCAATCAAGCGATCCCTCCAGTCCACGATTGTCTTGTTTGGTGTTGCCACACTGTTGTGGGGGTGCAGCACTGCGCGCTACCAGGGCGATGAGAACTCGCCTTTCTACGCCATCCCGGCCGGCTCGCGCGTCGTGTTGACGCAGGCCCTCGCGATTCCACCCGAGCAAGTCGGGGTCTTCATTCAGAACGGAAAAGTCACGCCGTGGTCCCAGATCAATCAATACTATGCGCACTGCAAGTTCGAGGTACGCGACCTCAAGACTTCCGAACAGCGTGTGAATCCCGATGAGTTCCTGGTAACGCGCGTGGTCCAGGACGTGATTCAGATGCTGAAATGGGGCCGCTGGCAGGTCGCCGAGGCCTCGTCGGTCATGCGCGTTAGTAGTAAAGATGACGGTGGCCCGTCGGTCATGACCTACGCAACCTATATGTATCTTGGCAGCGAGCGTCAACCGCGGGTGTTTCGCCTTGGCTGTGGACACTGGGACTATCCCGGCAGGCGGTCTGCCGAATATCTCTCAATCGCCCAGATGCGCAAAGCGCTTGGTGAACTGATTACGCTACAGCTGCCGGCGAAGGGCGGCGGCTAGTCCACACTCCCGCTATTCGGGGAGGTGGGCGTCACATCGATCCGGAATCAGAGAAGCGTGGTGGTATGTCGCTGGGCTGCGCGCCTCGGTACCAGGCTTCGAACGCAGCACAATTTGCCTCGCCCTCGTGCGGCGCCCAGGTCGCAAAATCCTCGTCAGCGACCGGCACATACGGCCCGGCCTTTACCTCAAACAACACGGTGCCGGGAGCCAGCGATACCACGGTATGCCACTGGTTCGCGGGAAACTCCACCACATGGTTCGGCCCGCCCGCCCGCAGTTCGGTACGCTCGAGCACTTTGCCATTTTCGTCGAAGCGCAGCACCGCCGCCGCGCCGGTAAGCGCGACCAACAACTCGAATGGATCGCGGCCCGTGTGGCGGTGCGGACGCACATAGGTACCCGGCTCGAACGCGTTGCACATGCGTTGCACAACGTCGTCATGCGACGCATGCAAATTGAGATTCTTCCTCCGCCGCGTACTGGCGGCAGCCTCCCCGCTTAGCCGCGCAAGCGTCGCGGCATCGATAGATTTCATATGACGCATTATACTCGCGCGAGCCAAGCCGCCCAGCGCGACACTCCGGTAAAAAGATGAAGGCCCTTCTGGTCAGACTGCTGTTCGGCATTTTCTCATTGCTGCCGTTGCGCGCGGCGCACGCACTCGGCGCGGGCATCGGCACTCTTTTCTGGCTCATTCCGAATCGCCGCCGCCGCACCGCTGAAACCAATCTGCGGCTGTGCTTCCCGGAAATGTCCGATGCGGAGCGCGCCACGCTCGCACGTGAGAGTCTGCGCGAGTACGCCAAAGGCTTCGCCGAGCTCGGGGCGCTGTGGACGAGAGATGCGGACGGGCTGCGCCGGCTGATCAGTGAAGTCAGGGGCGGCGAGGCGATGCGCAAAGCCATGACCGCGGGCAAAGGGGTAATCTTCGCTGGCCCCCACATTGGCGCCTGGGAGCTCGCCGGTCTTTATGTGTCTTTGCTCGGACCCATGAACACGATGTTTCGCGCGCCCCCGATGGCCGAGCTCGGTAACGCCATGCGCCGGGTGCGCGAGCGCACCGGGGCGCGACTCGTCCCTGCCGACGCGAGCGGCGTGCGTGCGCTGATGAAAGCGCTGGCGCGCGGAGAATCTATCGCGATCCTGCCCGACCAGGTGCCGGGAGACATGTCCGGTGCCGTGTTCGCGCCCTTTTTCGGACAGCCGGCCGCGACCATGGTGCTGCTATCACGCCTGGCCGCGAAGACCGGCGCCCCGGTGTTCTACGGCGTCGCCGAGCGCCTCGCGGGTGGGAAGGGTTATTGCATGCACTTCCTGCCTGCTCCGCCCGAGGTGGCCAGCGAAGACACCGTCATCGCTGCGACCGCCGTCAATGCAATGGTGGAGAAATGCGTACGTCTCGCGCCTGCGCAGTACCAGTGGGTGTACAAGCGCTTTCGCGTGCGCCCGCCCGGCGAGGGACCGGTATACTGAGGCGCGCAGCGCGTCTCAGAAAATGATGCTCACACCGCCGATGAAAGCGCGGCCACCGACATTCACCTTTTCGCCTGCCGTGTCCTTGGTGATGGAAAACAGACGCTTGTAAGACAGGTAGACACCGACGTGTCGCAGGGGGCGGATCTCCATCCCCGCGAGTCCTTGATACGCGAAACCGCTTGAATCGCCTGTAATGCCGCCGCTGTATTTGGTGTCAGTGAGTCCGATACCCGCTCCCAGGAATGGATAGAACCAGCTTGCAGCCCGGAAGTAGTACTTGCCGTTGGCGGTGAACGCCAGCACTTCCTGCTCCGCGCGCAGTGGCGGCGGCCCGGCCGCCGTCAGCTCATTCTTGTAATAAAAAATTTCCCCGCCAAAAGCCACGCCGATGTCGCTGCGCCATTCAACCTCCAGCCCGAAGACCGGCTTGGACGTCGGGTTGATATTGCTGGCCAAGCCAGCAACGACCTGGTTGCCTTCGGCCAACTTGAACGTGCTGGCCTTCGGGATGATGGCTATGTCCCAACCCCGCCCCGATATTGTCGATCCCGGCGGCGCACTCGCGGGCCATGAGTCTTGCGATGCCGGCTTTGCGGCCTGAGCCGGTTTCTGGACAGGGGATACGGCAACCACGGCGGTCGGCACGCCGACGAACCGACTTTGCTCAAGCGATCGGCGGCCGGCCGACTCGCTCACCAGGCGCATCTCGCTGCGTATTGGCGCTACGCCGGGGATGGCCTCGATCCAGACGAAATAGGTCATATTGGCCTCCGCCTCGAGCGAAAGCGTGGTGAGCACACGGTCACCGGCGCGCAGGAAAGTGATACCGGGCTTTACCGTTGCGGTGGCAAAGGTTCCGTTGGCGAGTCCACCGATTCGCTCGCTATTCACGCTCACCGGGACAGTCGTTGATACCGGATCGCGCTCGCTACGAAACACAAACACCAGTGCCTTGCCGGGCGGGGGCGTGGCACCGCGCATGTCGTCCGCGGCATGCGCCGCAGAAAAAGTGAACAGCCCACACAGGGCAGTTAGCGTAAGTGCTAGGCGTAGCGGGACCATCGAAGGCACGTCTCCATGCGGCTTGTTGTTCGCCTAGATCGCGGGTAGCGCATGGCCTGCGTCACCCACTCCATGCTTCCAGTCGACTCGACTGTGCCGGGCCTTGCCGCGGGGCGCCGCTGTCAACGCTGGCACACGCTTCCCGGCTGTTTCACGCCGGAAGGCGGCTCTCAGGCGCCGGCCTTCTTGCCCGCCGCCTTGTATCGCTTGTCCCAGTTCTTGAAGCGCTTGCGGCAATAGGCGAGCAACGCCTCATAGTCCGGGAAGAACTGTTCGAAATCGTCCGATCCGCAGGGACCTTCGAACTCGCAGTCATCATTCGTGTGGTCGCGACAGACCTGCGGCCGCTCGTGATAGACCAGACAACGGCCGTCATCCGCCAGGTGCCGGCACCGATTGTTGACCAGCAGGAACCAGCCGTCGTCGTCCTTGTAGACCTGGGTGTTCTGATGCGAAATCTGCCACAGCAACAGATCGAAGTCCTCCATCGAGCGCGGCGCGTCGATCTGCTGGGTCAGGTAGGTACAACAGGTCGAACCACGGCAGAAACTGCACTTGTTCTCGGCGGTGATGGCTACCTGGCCGACCGGTTTGATGGGAATGCTGCCGTCCATACGTGGTGGAATCCTCGGAAATTGCGCGCCGAGTGTACCACAGCCCTCTGTTGCTCCTCGCGTACTCGGCGCCGCCGGAGTGCTCGACTACAATAGGCCCTTCTTCAAGGGGAGCGATCGCGTGCGTCTGTCGGCGAAGGAATTCAAGGCCTGGCCCAACAAGTCCATTACCCTGCTCGGAATGTCGGGCGTGGGCAAGACGCGCCTGGCAATCCGGTTGCGCAAGAAGAACTGGTTTCACTATTCCGGTGACTACCGCATTGGCACGCGCTACCTCGATGAGCCGATTCTCGACCACATCAAGGCCCAGGCCATGCAGGTGCCGTTCCTGCGCGAGCTGCTGCGTAACGACTCGATCTTCATCCGCAACAATCTGACGGTGGACAACCTGCAGCCGGTATCGAGTTTTCTTGGCAAGCTCGGCAACCCCGAGCGCGGCGGACTGCCGCTCAAGGAGTTCAAGCGCCGGCAACTGCTGCACCGCGATGCCGAGATCGCCGCGATGCGCGACGTGCCCGAATTCATCGCCAAGGCACATTCCCTATATGGCTACCCCCATTTCGTCAATGACGCCGGCGGTTCGCTCTGCGAACTCGACGATCCGGCGACTTTGCGCATCCTCGCCGAGCACACGCTGATTCTGTATATCAAGGCGACCGAGCAGGATGAGCAGGAGCTGATTCGCCGCGCCGAAGAAGATCCCAAGCCGCTCTACTACCGCGAGACGTTCCTCGACGAGCAGCTATCAATCTACCTGCGCGAGAAGGACCATGACTATGTCGCCGAGATCGATCCTGATGACTTTGTGCGATGGATGTTTCCACGGCTTTTCTACTCGCGTATACCACGCTATCAGGCGATAGCCGACGAATACGGCTACACCATCACGACCGACGAACTGCGCGAGGCGCGCGACGAACCGGGCTTTCTGCGCCTGGTTGAAAAGGCGCTCGCCCACCACGGCTGACCGACACGGAATCCTGAAATGCCACTCGTTGCCCACAGCAAGCTTCCCACGTTCGAGCGACTGAGAAGCGATGGCGAGCCGGTCGTGCCGCGCGAGGTGGCGCTGCACCAGGATATTCGCGAGCTGCACATCGGCCTGCTCAACATGATGCCGGATGCGGCGCTTGCCGCCACGGAGCGGCAGTTCTTCCGGCTGGTGGGCGAAAGCAATGCGATCGCGCAGTTCTACATGCATCCCTTCACTTTGCCGGAGCTGAAGCGCTCTGCCGAAGCGCAACAGTATGTTCAGGAATACTACGAGAGCTTCGAGCAGATCCAGGAGCTGGGGCTTGATGCGCTGATCATCACCGGCGCGAACGTCACGCAACCGGATCTTGCGCTGGAGCCGTTCTGGAAACCCCTGATCCGCGTCATCGACTGGGCATATGAGAACGTCACCTCCACGCTTTGCTCGTGCCTGGCGACGCATGCGGTACTGCAATTTCGATACAACCAGAAGCGCCGACCGCTCGGCTTGAAGCGCTGGGGCGTGTATGCGCACCGCGTGGTCGATCGCCGTCACCCGCTGGTGAGCGACGTCAATACCCGCTTCGACGTGCCCCATTCACGTTTCAACCAGATTGACCGGGCACAGTTCGAGGCAGCGCAGCTTCCGGTACTTGTCGAAAGCGAGCAGGCCGGGGTGCATCTCGCCACGAGCGAGGATGGCTTCCGGATCGTATTCTTCCAGGGCCATCCGGAATACGACACTGTGAGCCTGTTGAAGGAGTACAAGCGTGAGGTAATGCGGTTCTCACGCGGTGAGCGTCTGGACTATCCGCCGTTGCTCGATAACTACTTCTCCGAGCGAGTGCGCGCGATCCTCGACGAGCATCAGGAGCGCGTGCTGGCAGCGCGTGCGGCGGGTCAGGTACTGCCGGAATTCCCCGAGTCACTTGTGACCGCGAGCGTCGACAACACCTGGCACGATACCGCCGAGGCAGTCATCGACAACTGGATCGGCCAGGTTTATCAACTCACGGCGCTTGAGCGTAAACGACCCTTCAAGGAGGGCGTCGATCCAGCTGACCCGCTGGGTCTTGGCCACAAGCGTTAGGCGGGCAAACAACCCGAGGCATCAGGAAATCCGGTGTTCGCGGCAATCTCGAGGACGCTGGCGACCTCACTGTCGTGAGCTCGATCCACGGGATCGCGCATGCTCACGGCAAGGAGACAATCGCCGAGTTCGTTGAGCACCACGAGAAAGCGGCACTCCTCCAGGAATAGGGTGTGGATTTCGTGCTGGGCCACTGAATCGCGGCGCCACTCCTCGAAACAGTGCCCAATCCCGGAGCGTGTATCCGGGCACCTAGCAGGACTCCCTCGCTTGCCCCGACCCCAACCAGGGCGTTTGCTACACTCGATACGGGTCTACGGCCAGCAAACAACCGGCACTGGACCGTCCGAATCAGAGTGGAGCAGTCGCTATGGATAATCGCATTTGTCATAAGAGTCTGTTTGTGCTGCTGCTCACGCTGTGCCTCGGTCATGGCACTGTCGCTACCGCGGCGGAACAAACGCCCGCCAAGACACCCGAATCGGGCGGCGCGTCAAAACCCAAAGAGCCGCCCAAGCCCCTGCCGGATCTTTCCATCGATCTGCTGGAGCTTGTCCCCTTGCCGATCGATCGCCGGCGCACGCGCGTTCGGGTTCGTGTCAGCAATGCGGGCGTCGTGACCTCCCCGCCGACCGGCGTGCTGGTTCAGTGTTTTGTGACAATCAAAGAGGCGGTCCACAATTGCCGGGGCTCGAACCCGCCACCACGCTTCGCGGTGCCGCACCTGCGGCCGGGTGAGTCGCGTACCTACGAGGTACCGCTGGGTCGCTTTCTGGAAGGCGGCAAGCAAAGCCTGGACTACGACATCAAGGCGCTGGTTGACACCAGCATGCGCTCGGCAGAACTCGACCGCTACAACAACAGCCGGCAAATTCGTGTAAGGCTGTGATTAGAGCGGGGGTGACCGGGTCCACTGCCCCAACAACAGGAAAGGCAGGCGGGCACTATGCCCGCCTGCCTTTGTCGATTAAGTCTTCCGCTGGAGCGTCGTCGACCAACGGGCGGCGACGCAAAGCGGGTGTCAGGCGTCCGGCGCCTTGACCTTCAGCTTGCCGTACTTGAACTCGAAGTAGCCCTCGGCACCGCCTTCCATGAAGTGGTAGCTCTTGATGCCCTGCTGCTCAAGGTAGTACTGGAACCATGGGGCCTGGCGTCCGGTCTTGTCATAAACGAGCAGTATCTTCTTCTGGCGCTTGGCCTCTTCCACCACCGCGGCAATCTTCTGGCTGTCGTCGAGCTGGGCGCGCTGCTCCTTGAAGGGAAAGAGCGCCATATCACGCTGCGCCAGGTCACGAATGTCGAGCACGATCGCGCCGGCGCCCATGCGGTTCTCGAAATCGGCGGCCGAAATCACCCGCTTCTTATAGGCCTCCTTCTCAAGGAAGTCAGCGGGATTCATCGGACTCTTGCCGAGCAACACGCTGTGTTCCGGATAGCGCTTGGCCCAGCCGTGCAGACCGGCGTCGTAGGCGTAACAATTGCGAATACCTGCAGCCATGGCCTTCTCGGTCGCCTGGTATGACTTCTTGCAGGTGACACCGTTGCAGTAGAAGACGATCGGCTTGTTGCTACCCGCACGCAGCTTCTGCACGTCGGCCTCGAAGGTCTTGCTGTGCAGCGGTACATGCTTGGCGCCCTTGATGTGCATGGTGTCGTACTCGTACTTCGAGCGCACGTCGATAACGATCAGCTGATCGAGCTGACGCTCAAGATTTTCGATCTCCATGATCTGTACTTCCTTGTACTTGGCACGATGCGGGAACGGCTCGGCGGCGGCGCCAGCCAAAGTCGCTTGACCGGCAATCACCAGCGCGGCAAAAACGGACAACCAATGCTTCATTGCAGACCTCGTAAATTTTGAATGGTGAAATGTTGTGGTTAACCGGCATTCTCGTGCTGCCCATGCCATGAGGCTGCGCGCTGCCGCAGGACACTCTTAAGCAAGCCTCGTGCCCGATTTGGGGTCATGGAAGATCATGGGGTTAGGAAGCGTGTCGCGGGATTTTGGCGCGCCGTGTGTCACGAATCGGTCACAGGCGAGCGCGACACGTCACAATTAAGACGGTCTATGGCCGGACACACCGGTTTGGTTGCTAGACGGACGTCGCGCGCGCCCCAAACGCAGCGACTTCCTCGTCGTGCAGCGGACGGGCCGCCCCGGGGGCGAGGTCCGGATCGAGCACGATGGGGCCGATCGCTTCGCGGTGCAGGGCAAGCACGTGGTTTCCGACCGCAGCGAACATGCGTTTGACCTGATGGTAGCGGCCCTCGGTCAGGGTGATGCGCCACTCGGCTGGGCTCAGTTGCGCGAGCTCAACCGGCGCGCATGCTTTGGCCTCGTCTTTCAAGCGGATGCCGACGCGAAGCTGCTGCTGAGCCTCGGGCGTGAGCGGGGACGCGAGCGTTGCCCGATATCGCTTTGGATGCCGGTAGCGTGGAGCAGTAACCCGATGCAACCAGTTACCATCATCCGTGATGAGCACCAGGCCGGTGGCGTCGATATCCAGCCGCCCGGCCACATTCAGGCCAGCCGGATTCGGCATATCGAGAAGCTGGAAGACGGTGCGATGCCGCGTGTCGCGGTTGGCACACACGTACCCGGATGGCTTGTTGACCATGAAGTAACGAGCGCGGGGCGCCTCAAGTACCCGGTGATCGTGCTCAATCCGGGCACTGGGCTCTACATGCGCAGCAGGATCACGCTGCACGTGGCCATCGACACGCACCTCTCCCGCACGGATCGCCCGCGCGGCCAAGGAGCGCGTGAGGCCAGTTGCGTGGGCGAGCAGCTTGTCGAGGCGCATGAGACGCGGGGCGATAAGTGACGTGTCCGCAATTGAACGCAGCGCCTGGCGGAAACGAGAAAGCCCGGCGGCTGCCGGGCCTTCTCGTTCACATGCCACGGTGTGCGATTCAGTCGACTGGTGGTGCTTCGGCGGGCAATCCGGATTGTGCCCAGCCCATCATTCCGCCACGCAGGTTGTAGACATTCGCGAACCCGCGCTGCTGGAGGAAATGGCAGGCCTGCGCCGAACGCGCGCCACTGCGACAGACCAGTACCAGGTCCTTGCCACGGTCGAGTTGATCGAGATTGAGCGGCAGCGTGTGCAGCGGCAGCGCCGTGGCACCGGGCACGGTGCCAGTTGCGATTTCGCCGAAATGGCGCACGTCGATGACGTGCAGATCATCGGCGCGCTCGCCCAAGCGCCGTGCAAGCTCTGGGGCGTCAATTTCCTTGATGCTCGAAAACATGCAAATCTCCGGTAAATAATGTGTATATTAGTAGTTGCTAATGGACGCGCATTATCTCGGGGCGGGCGCCCGAATTTCAAGTCCGGCCCACAGGAGCGGCACTATTCGCTGATTTCCAGCAGCTCGATTTCGAAAACCAGCGTGGCATTGGGCGGAATAACGCCACCGGCACCGGCGGCGCCATAGCCGAGTTCGGGCGGAACCGTGAGGCGGCGCTTGCCCCCGATTCGCATGCCGACCAGACCTTCATCCCAGCCACGGATCACGTACTGCACACCAAGCGGGAACGCGAACGGTTCGCCGTGCCTGCGGCTGGAATCGAACTCGCGCCCGTCCATCAGCCGACCGGAGTAGTGAACGGTAACGAACTGCCCGGGACCGGTGGCCTCCTTTCCGGAGCCGATCTCAAGATCCTCGATAACCAAACCGGATGGCGTGGTAGTTGCGGTCATGGTCAATGGCCCTGCGCAGTCCGTGGTTCGAGGCTAAAAAACAATGGGCCTCACTAGGCGCCACTCTTCCACACGAAGTCCAGCCGGCTGCTCCACGCGCGCCGGCGCTGACGCCAGGATTCAATACTCGCGCGCAGATTCACCACGGACGTCACATAGTAGAAGAACTTGAACGCGTTTAGTGGCAGGCGGATCGGCGTCTTGCTGAACACGTCCGCCGCCAGCAGCGACATGATGCCCCGTTTCATGCGGAAGAAATCGCGCGGGTGCATGAACATCTGGCGCATCGCCGGCGTCGTGATGCGGTAGATGAACCACGAAAAGGTCTTGAGGCCGCTGCGAATGGTACGGTCGAATTCCTGCAACATCGCGCGGTTGGCGGCGACGGATACGTCACCTTTTTTCAGCATTTCGTCGACCATCTCGGCACCGCGCTCGGCGCTGTTCATGCCGAGAAACACGCCGCTCGAAAACACCGGATCGATAAACGCAAAGGCATCTCCGACGATCAGCCAGCCATCGCCGTACATGCGCTCCGCGGTGTAGGAGAAATTGCCGGTCGCGAGCGCGGGCGCCATCAACTTCGCGTTCTTCATGCGCTCGGCGAGCAGTGGGTTGAGTCGCAGCGTGTCCCGCAGGAAGTCATCCACTGGCTTCTTGCGGCTCATCATATAGTACGGCCAGCACACGGCACCGACGCTGGTTGCTCCGTCGGCAAGCGGTATCAGCCAGTACCAGCCGTGCTCGAACCAGTAGACGCTGATGTTGCCGGCGTCATCGCCGGGGCGGCGCTCGACACCGGAGAAATGACCAAAGATCGCCGAACTGTTGTGCTCCGGATTGCGGTGCTTCATTCCGAATTGGTTGGCGAGATAGGTTTCACGCCCCGAGGCGTCCACCAGGTAGCGCGCTTCCCAGCGATGCGTTGCCCCGGACTCGTCTTCGGCGGTGACCAGCGTGCTTCCGCCATCGCGAAACTCGACGTTGCGGACACGGAAGCCCTCGCGCACGTCAGTGCCCTTGACCGCGCTGTTGCGCAGCAGCAGTTCGTCGAACTCCGAGCGTCGTACCTGATAGGCGACGGGCTCCGAGGCATCGATGGCCCCGCTGAAGTAATAGACTGCTGGCTCGCAGCCCGGATAGTTGAACTCGGCCCCTGGCTTGAGCATGCCGATGGAAACGACCTTNNTCGCCGATGTGAAAGCGCGGATGGTGATCCTTTTCGAGCAGCGTGACCTTCCACCCCTTTTGCGCGAGAAAGGCCGAAATGGTAGAACCAGCGGGGCCGCCGCCAATAACAAGAACGTCACACTTATTCGTGTCCTGCACGGGGATTTTTCCTGCCTGAGTCATGGAGAGAAACCTGCCAAATTGAAGCGGCCTCATTATAGAAACGGCCTGCGTGAGCGCAACGGTGTACAAGGCATGGACAGGCGGAAATGCGGTGTTCCCGGCGTTATCGCATCGCACCGATAAACCTGAGTAGAATGTATGGATATTCGGGCATGATCGTTGCAAAGCATACGGCGGAACGGCTGCACACGAGGGACGTGCCCAGGTTTGCCAACGGAGGTCCGCAAACCCCAGAATGCCGAAATTTCGCCCACCGACCACGGACTGTCGATTGGCGGGCCGAGGATTGAGGCTCCGATGAAAGTCAAAGTGGATGTACGCGAACTCCAGGCGGGCATGTATGTGGCGGAACTCGATCGCCCGTGGCTGGAAACACCCTTCCTGTTCCAGGGCTTCGAGCTGCGCAACGAAGACGAGCGCAAGATGCTCGAGCGCCATTGCCGCTACGTCTATGTCGACGTGCACAAGAGCCCCTCGTTCACGCCGAAATATTTTGATGGCGCGCGCATGTCCTTCAGCCAGAGGCTCGCGCGCGAGGACGACGAGATCAGGCGCAAGATCCGCGAGATCGTCCACGACAAACCACAGGTCCTCGCCCCGCACCGCAAGCCTTACATCGACGAGGCGCCGTTCGAACAGGAGATTGTCGAGGCCAAGGTCGTCGAGAAGGAAACCCGCGCCGCGATGGACGAGGCGCTGGAGAGCGTCCAGAAGGGCAAGCGCTTCGACTTGCCGCTCGCACAACGCGCTGTCGGCAAGATGGTCGAGAGCGTGATCCGCAATCCGGATGCGCTCATGTGTCTGAGCCAGCTGAAGGATGTCAACAAGTACACCGCCCTGCATTCCATCCGGACCTCCATCATCGCGCTCGCCTTCGGGCGCCATATGGCGCTGAGCCGCGATGAGCTTAATACCCTCGGGCTTGGCGTACTGATGCACGATGTCGGTATGGCCCGGGTGCCGAAGGCAATCCTCGACAAGCCTTCCGGACTCTCGAGCGATGAATTCGCGATCATGGCCAAACACATCAAGTGGGGGCTGGAGATTCTTGAGTCATCCGGCGGGGTTCCGGCCGGCGCACAGGATGTCGTCCGCCAGCACCACGAACGTGGCGAGGGCCACGGCTATCCGAATCACCTCAAGGCTCCCGCAATCGCTCCCGCCGGCCTGATCGGTGCGATCGTGGACGTCTACGACGCGGTAACGAGCGACCGCCACTACGGCGTGGCGATGTCGGCCGAGGATGCGTTGAAGCGCATGTATGAGTGGCGCCACAAGGACTTCAGCGCGCCGATCGTCGAGGATTTCATTCGCTGCATGGGAATCTTCCCGATCGGCAGCCTGGTTGAGTTGAGCAACGGCAGCGTCGGCGTGGTGATCACCATCAATCGCGCACGACGCCTGAAACCGAAAGTGGCGCTGGTGCTGACCGCCACCAAGACACCCTACAGTCAGCGAATCGTGACGGATCTCCTCGAGGCAAAGGATGCGTACGGCAACGAGCTAAAGATCACGCGCGTGCTTCCGTCGGGCAGTTACGACATCAATCCGATGGACCATCTCGTACAGTTCTAGCGCTGTGGGTACCGGCGCCGAATCACAATTACTTCGAATCGCCCGCGCGGGCCGATGAATGACGAGGCGATCCAGCCTGTCAGGCTGACAACGACCGAAGCAAACAGCGCCGACCAGAACCCGGCCACCGAAAATCCGGCAAACAACCACGCGACGAGTCCCACCATCGCGGCGTTGATGACCAGGAGAAATAGGCCGAGCGTCACGATGGTGAGCGGCAGCGTTAGGATGACCACGACGGGTCGCACCGCGGCGTTGGCCATTCCGAGCACCAACGCGGCAAGGAGCAGCGTGCCGATGTCGCGCACCTCGACACCCGGCACAGCAATGGAGGCGAGCCACAGTCCCGCCGCCACGATTAACACACGAATAATGAATCCGGACATGTCTGGCGACGGGCCGGGCAAACGCGGGACGTATGGCTACGAAGCGCTACACCGGGTAACAGATGCGGGCGCGAGCAATTCAGCCTACCGGGCCGTGCGCCGCGGCGCGAACACGGAGTAGCCGCGCTTGGCGCGCTCGTTCAAAACCTGTGCGAAATTCTCGGCATGCTGGCGAACCTGATCGCGTGAACCACAGCGGCAACCGGTAATGCGCTGGCGTTTTGCCCCGCCCTCAATGACATACTCGTACCACGTGCCGTGGCCGATACCCTCGGGTGTTTCGGTGCGATTCACGGCGGTGACACTGAAGTTGCTGGCTGTCATCATCATTACATCTCCTTAGTCTGAGCTCTCTGAACGTCGATGCGCCCGACCTTGCCACACGTCAAACCTGACGGGCGTGGCGGCGCCGAGGATAGCTCGGCAAACAGTCACGGTTCTTCCCCGATACCACCGGCGCGCACGAGCCTCGCCCGGCGCAATGCATACCAGCCAACACCCGTGCTCAAAATTCAACAAGTTCCCCAATACAGAGGGGGCGGGCGCGGCAGTCGAAGAACAGCTTGTCAGACGGACACATTACAAATCGCCCCCGGTGCGTGCACCGAAGGCCAGTGAGGCGACCTGGCGGCCGCCTCTGCCGTCTTGCGACGGAACTGGACGCATCTTAACACATTTTGACGGATAGGTCTTGAGGCTATTTTTCCCGGGCATTTCGGTTGAGGCGTATCGCGGTGAAACGATCCGGAACGAGTATGCGACTCTCGCATGCTTGTATCGCATGTGGCCAGACCTCCACCAGCACAACCGGTCCTGGCGGCGATGCGAGCCGTGCCGAAACGACAATGAGCAGCGCCCCGGATTCGCGCAGCACGCTTAGTGGTACCGAAAGATCGCCGAGCGCATCGTTCGCCAGCGCGTAGCGCCCAATTTCCCGGTGGCCAGTCACACTGCGCAGCGCACCCTGTGTTGCCAGGTAGTCGAGGCGCGCTTCCGCAATCACATCCACGCGCTCGGGCGCCACGCCCTCCTGCTCACGCAACTTCACTCGCACACTGTCTCCGGCCCTCGCNNGCGCGCGTTTCGCCACGAAGCCCGAGCGGACCGGCGACGGTCTCGATTGGAACGTAGAGGGTTTGGCGCTCCGGACAACCCGACGGCTGAGCCAGAATTGTCCGCGGCAGGCACCCGACCCAGAGAGCCAATATCACCACCAGGACCTGGCGGAGCGGGGCGTTAACTGCAGGTCGCTTGGTCATCTTGCGCGTCGCGGCGACGTCAGGGGCGGAGACGCATAACACGCAAAGTTATTGATTTGCCTGTCGTTAACACAGACCTCAATCATAAAGTCGGCTTATTAACCTGCAAGAGGTGGGGCGATCGATTGGCAGGCGGGCGCGACAGGGGGCATGATGGCTGTGCGTGAGACAGGAGACCGACATGGAGGCGTACGCCAAGAGCCAGAACCGAAGTTGCTCACGCTCACCGCTTGATCTCAGGGTTGTTGTGCTGCACGGCGACAAGGCGGAGCGATTCGGCACGGTCCGCGATATCAGCTTCGGCGGAGCCTATCTGGAAACCGATGCGCAAAACTTCCGGCCGGATGACGTCGTCACATTGTGCTTTGAGCTGGAAGACCATGACACCCCGCGCGCCTATGCGCTCACCGGCACGGTCGCCCGCCTCGCGCGCAGCGGTGCTGGCATCGCGTTCGACGATTACGACGAGGCGAATGTCGCGGCACTGCGCAAGCTCTACCGCCGCCTGCTGATCTAGCACGGGCGAACCAAACGCGACATGAATTCCCGGTAGCTCGCGAACTGCGGGTCGGATTTGTTGTGTCCCACGACACGGGCCAATTGCCATGTCCCCATCGCCGATCCGGTCCTTGCCGGATTCTTCATTTGCAACGCCTTGGTAGCTGAGTTCATCGGCGTAAAGATCTTCGTCATGGAAGACATGCTCGGCCTCGCCCCATTCAACTGGGTGTTGTTCGGGCACCAGGATTTACTCAACTTCACGGCCCGGGTGCTGTTGTGGCCGATTGTTTCATCATGACCGATGTGATCAACGAATACTTCGGATGGAGCGCGATTGAAAACTACCTTGACGCCCCGCGTGCTACCGAACTGAAGGCGCGCGCTGCCGCGTGAGGCGTGGCATGCGCGGCAAACGGCAACTAGCGACAGGGACGAATCTCGGCCGCCTCATCTGACGCGGCACGTGGCACCATCTGTGCGATAGTCCGGCAGCTTCCGTCCCAGCAAAGTTCATAGTCGGCCACGTAAGCGGAGCGTGCGAGCAGCAGCGCCGGCAGGGTTGTGCGCTGTGGCACATAGTGCCAGACACCATTGCGAAGCACCGCGCCTTCCGGAATCTCCATTCCTGCTCCGCTGCCGCGAATCCGCGCCGCCACCGGTGCAAGGCCCTGCGGACGCAGTACGTAGTCTTCCTCCCAGCGCAGCTTCTCGATCGAGTGCGTCCACGCCAGCGTAAAGCGCTCGGCCGGAATCGTTGTCACGGCCGCGCCCACGACGAGCATGATGCAGGCAACCGTCACGCTGGTTTCGGGCGCGCGCTCCGCCACAGCCAGAAGAGAAACGCGACGGCCAGCGCAAATCCCACTTCATCAGTGACTGGCAACGCCGCAACGAGCGAGCCGGCCGCGGCCGCCGCGAGAATGCGCTGCGGCCAGTTGAGCGGGGCGTTCACATAACCGACCGCTGCGGCACCCCACAGGCCGATGGCGATCAGGGCCTTGGTCGTGATGTAGAGGATCGCGAGCCAATTCGTGCTCTGAAGCGCAAGCGCAGGATCGTAGACCATCAAATATGGAATGATGAAGCCAGCGAGCGCCACCCGCACACACATCATCGCAATGCGCATGGCTGGCGCCTTGGCGATCGCCGCGGCTGCGAACGCGGCCAGTGCGACCGGCGGGGTTAGATCGGCCATGATGCCGAAATAGAATACGAACAGATGCGAAACCAACAGCGGCACACCCATCTGCAGGAGTGCCGGCGCGGCCACTGAACTGGTGATGATGTAATTCGGAATGGTCGGCACGCCCATGCCGAGAATCAGGCTCGCGAACATAGTCAATACCAGCCCAAGAAACAGGCTGCCCCCGGCGAGGTCGACGATGCCGGTGGCGAGGCTGCTGGCGAGTCCGGTAAGCGTAAGCACCGCAACAATGACGCCGACAATGGCGCAAGCCACCCCGACACTCACTGAACCAAGAGCCCCCTCGATCAATCCCCACATCATGGTGTGCAGCGTGCTGCGCCCGCCGCGCGCGATGAGGTTTGCCAGCACCAGCGCGACGATCAGCGCAATCACCGGGATGATCCCGAATTGGAAAAGACCCGCCGCGGCAACACCAAGCCCCACCCAGAAGATTATGCGCAACGGCAGGATGCCAAAACGCTCGGCGAGCGGCTGCCCGAGCAGCAGGAATGCCGTCACCGCGAGACCCAGCAAGCCTGCGAACATCGGCGTGTAGCCGGTGAGCAGGAGGTAGATAAGCACAATAAGGGGAATCATCAGCGGCCATTGCCCGCGCAGCGCGGCACGTACGCTTGGGCATTCCTCCCGTGATAGCCCGTAGAGGCCCAAGCGCCCCGCTTCGAGATGCACCATCCAGAAGACACTAGTGAAATAGAGCGCAGCCGGTATGGCGGCCGCCTTGGCCACTTCCAGGTAAGGAACATCGATGGTTTCGGCCATGATGAAAGCTACCGCCCCCATCACCGGCGGCATGATCTGTCCGCCCATGCTGGAAGTGGCCTCGACCGCACCCGCGAATTCGGGTTTGTAACCGAAACGCTTCATCAGCCCTATGGTGAACTGCCCGCCCATCACCACGTTCGCCACCCCCGAGCCGTTGATGGTGCCGAGCATCGCGGACGAGATCACCGATACCTTGCCGGGACCACCGCGGTGGTGTCCAACCAACCCGAGCGAGACATCATTGAAAAGCTGAATCATCCCGGCCTGCTCGAGCAAACTGCCAAAGATGATGAACAGGAAGATGTAAGTGGCCGACACCAGTATCGCCGTGCCGTAGATGCCCTCGGTGCCAAGGTAGAGCTGATTGATGATCTGGTCGAAACCGTAGCCGCGATGCGCCAGGTCGCCCGGCAGGTACTGGCCAAACATCCCGTAAAGCAAGAACACTCCACAAATCAGCGGCAGTCCCCAGCCCATGACCCGCCGCGCCGCTTCGAATACCAGAATCACCGCAACCGAGCCGACAATCAGATCGGCCGTGTTGGGCTCGCCCGAGCGCAGGATGATGTCGGCCTCGAACACCCAATGATAAAAGCCCAATGCGAACGCCACCGCGCCTAGCAACCAGTTGTTCCAGGGCACCCGGTCGCGCGGTGCGTGCTTGCGCGCCGGGTACACGGCGAATGCGAGCAGCAGCAGGAATGCCACGTGCATCGATCGCAGCACGAGGCTCGAAAGCGGACTGAGTGCAGCGTTGTAAAGCTGGAAGATCGCGAACGCCAGTGCAATGCCGAAAATCGCCCAGCCGTGCCGACCGGCCGGGCGGCGCTGGTGAGCATACTCGCCCACCACCTCATCGGTGGTGGGCGGCGCGTCGGATGTATTGGTCATGGCTCCCGGCCCGCGCCGTCGCGGCGCGAGGTGCGGACCAATTGCGTCTACTTGATCAGGCCCTTTTCGCGATAGTACTTCTCCGCGCCGGGATGCAAGGGAATCGGCATTGATCCGATTGCATTCTCCAGTTTTACCGCCTTGCCCGCGGCGTGGGCGGCAACCAGCTGGTCGAGGTTCTCGAACATCGATTTGGTCATCAAATAAACCGTGTCGTTGCTGACGCCTGAGTGCGTCACGAGGAAGTTCCTGATCGCGGCCGTCGGCGTCTCAGCGCTCTGCCCCTTATAGGTGTTGGCCGGGATCTTGCCGACCTGGTAAGCCTTGTCACCCACTTTGGCGATGACTTCCGCGGTCACCGGCACGAATACCACGTCCACGCTGTTTGCGAGATCACGTAGCGCCGGGCTGCCGAGACCGGCCGACTGCAGCGTCACGTCGATCTGACGGTTGCGCAGCAATTCCACCGACTGGCCATAGGGCAGGTACTCGACCTTGGAGAAATCTCCGTAGCTCAGGCCGGCTGCCTTGAGGATCGCGCGTGCGTTCAGCTCGGTACCGGACTTGGGCGCGCCGACCGAAATGCGCTTGCCCTTGAGGTCCGCGAGCGTCTTGATGCCGGCGTCGGCATGCGCCACGATCTGGACGTAATTGGTATGCATGGCGCTGATGCCGCGTAGCTTCTTCAGCGGCTGCTTGAACCCGGCATCGGCATTGCCCGCCCACGCGGCGGACAACGAATCGCCGAGCGTGAGCGCAACTTCACCGCGCCCGGCCTGCAACAGGTTCAGGTTCTCCACCGATGCCTTGGTCGCCTGTACCGAGACCTTGGCCTCAGGGATAGCCTTTCCGTAAATGTTGGAAAGGCCTACCCCGATCGGATAGTAGATGCCGGTTGTGCCACCGGTAAGGATATTGATGAACTGGGCAGCAGTGGCTGGCAAGCAAACGCCAAGCGCTGCCACCACCGTCACCACGAACTTCAAGGATCTGCGCTGCATTTGTTCCTCCTAGATTGGCGGTTGCTGTTATTGTCAGACCCGTAAGGTCTGCTGAAGGCATGGTAGCGGAGCAACCGGGACACGCAAAGGCTCTCATGCCCTGTGGCCCACGTGCTAGAGTCTTCGCACCATGGACCTTGGTATTCGCGGCAGGAAAGCGATCGTTTGCGCGGCCAGCAAGGGCCTCGGCCACGGCTGCGCCGTCGCGCTCGCCCGTGAAGGCGTGGAGCTCACCATCATCGCCCGAACGCCCGGTCCGCTCGAGGCGGCCGCAGCCGAAATACGCGCTCAGACCGGGGTGAAGGTCACGACGATCAACGGCGACATCACCACCCCGGCGGTGCGCGCGACGCTGCTCGCTGCCTGCCCGGACCCGGACATTCTCGTCACCAACGCGGCCGGTCCGCCACCCGGCGATTTCCGCGACTGGCAGCGCGACCACTGGCTGCGCGCGCTCGATGCCAACATGCTTACGCCAATTGAGCTCATCAAGGCCACCGTGGACGGCATGATCGCCCGGCGCTTCGGGCGAATTCTCAACATCACATCGAGTGCGGTGAAGGCGCCGATCGAGGCACTTGGGTTATCGAACGGCGCACGCACCGGGCTTACCGGATTCGTCGCCGGGCTCGCCCGCCAGACGGTGCGGCACAACGTCACCATCAACAACCTGTTGCCCGGCCCGTTCGACACCGACCGCCAGCGCGCGCTGCTGTCAGCAGCCGCACAAGCCGGCAACAAGACGGTGGAAGAGATTCGCACGGCGCGCGCCGCCGCCAATCCGGCCGGGCGCTTTGGCGATCCGCTCGAGTTCGGTGCCCTATGCGCTTTCCTCGCCAGCCAGCACGCCGGCTACATCACCGGTCAGAACTTTCTCATTGACGGCGGCGCCTACCCCGGAACGTTCTGAGTAGCGCAAGCAGTTCGTCGCGAGATGAACTGCTAGCCGCCGCGCCTAACCACGCCACTGAAAGTCTTGCCAGGGTACGCCGGCATCTTGGCGAGCGTGTCGAAACCCGGAATGGTTTCCATGTGCTTCACCATCCGCGCGCGCATGGCCTTGTCTGGCAGCGGCCCTTTCAACGCACCAATGTTCTCTGACTGGTGGTCGGGGTTAGTCGTGGCTGGAATGGCGCAGGTAATCGCCGGATGCGAGATGATCCACTTCAGGAAGAACTGCGCCCAGTTCTCGCAGCTGATCTCCTTGGCGAAGTCCGGCAACGGACGACCTTCAGTGATCTTGAAAAGGCGTGCTTTCTCGAATGGCATGTTGACCTCCACCGCGACGCCCTTGTCCATTGCCGCCGGCAGAATTCGCTCCTCGGCCTTGCGGGTATGAATCGAGTAGTGCACCTGCACAAAATCAAGGTCGCCCTTTTCCACCCACTGCGCCAGCGGCTCGAAGTACGGCAGCTCGTGATGGGTAACGCCGAGGTAGCGGATGCGACCTTCCTTCTTCCAGCCTTTCAGGATGCCAACAATGACCGGCACGTTGACCAGACTATGGCACTGCATGACATCGATCTGCTCGCGCCACAGCCTCTCCATGGATTGTCGCAACTGGTGGAGCGCCTGACTGTCGTCGCTCAGCCACTGGCCGGTCGCCCAGGTCTTGTTGGTGATGAACAGGTTCTTCGTAATCCCGAGCGCGGTGGCGAAGTCCCCAACGCTTACCTCGGACATTCCATAGAGCGGCGAGGTGTCGATCACGCGCCCACCACCATCGTAGAAGCGCTTCATCACCTCGCGCAGATGATCGCGCGGCTGACCGGGCTTGATGTCGAAAGTCATGAACGTGCCGAGCCCGACTGCCGGAATCTTTTCGCCGGTCTTTGGAATAGCGCGCATTAAGATGTCCGGTGAGCCTGCGGCCGCACGTGCAGCGCCTAACACGCCTGGAAGTGCCGCCGCACCCGCCCCGAGGGCAAGTGTCTTAAGCATTTGGCGGCGGGAAAAACTGAACGGTGACTGCTCGCGTACCCGATCGTGCACGGCTGGTCTCCTTGAAAGTGGTCGGTTCGGCTTCAACCTGGCGCCAGCGTCACACCTGTAAACGATGCACGGGTGCCGGCGCGCGTCATGAGCTTACCGGATTGGTTTGCACAAGGAAGGGGTGCCCGCGACCGACCGCTCGTCCCGTGAAGGGATTTCGGACCCTCTGGACGCCGACGGCAATTCCCCGCGGATGCGCTGGGGAATAGCCCAAAAACTAGTCGCACACGCCCTTCGGCCCGACAAGTGCGCGAAGTTGATCGAGCAGCTCTGGATCATCCCACTCGCGCGACCCCACCGCGCGATGCGTGACAAGGCCGCTCGGATCAATGACATAGGTTGTGGGCAAACCCACGACCGGATAGAGCTTGATCACCTCGGCCCGCCGATCGAGCAACAGCGGAAACTGCACGGGGTAGCGCGCCAGAAAGCCAAACACAGTGTCCTCGTCCTCGCCCACGTTCACGGCCAGAATGACGATTTTCTCGCCCGCCACCTTCTGGCGTGCGCGCTCCATCGACGGCATCTCATATCGGCACGGCGGGCACCATGTCGCCCAGAAGTTGAGCACTACCACCTTCCCGCGAAACTCAGACAATCGATAGCGACGGCCATCTTCGCCCGGCAACTCGAAGTCTGGCGCGCGAAACGGCGCACCAATTCGCGGCAATGATTCGGAAGCGCCTGGCGCCTCGGCGCGCGCATCGATAACCACCGCACACGCGAGCGCAAGGCCCACAGCACGAAAGGCATTGACCGACTTTGTTGTCATCCCCGCCGTCCTGCATCGACATCGGGCGCGCAGCGGATTCCGGCAATGCGTGCCCGTCGGGTCTCACCGTGCTGATGCCATACCAGGTCGAGGTCGAAAACCGCGCCGGGCTTGAGAGTGAATATAGACATACCCCAGTTGTAGTCACCGGGTTGATACACCTGACGCGTGGGCAGCAGTGCCCACTCGAACGCGATCTGCGCGCCTTCCGGCGCCGACAGCGCCTGCCATTCGGCCTTCCAGTCTTCGCGGGTCTTCATGCCAGCGCGCTTGCCATCGCTCGATACCACCCATTCGCGCAGGTTGTATGCAAGCGCGCTCGGACTGCCATCCCGGGATGTGTTTCGAAACACCGTCTGGAATACACAGCTCTGCGCAATGAGCTCGACCTGAGCTGCCGAAAAACCTCGCGCGAGAAAGAAGCCGCGAGTCTGGTCGGGCAAGCGCTGAACCAAACGAATGGAAGCGCTCCTATCCGCCACCTGCCAGTACGGAAGTTGCGCGTCCTCATCCGTGCCGGTGCTCACGACGAGACCGCCGGTTGCAGCGACCAGTATATTCGCGAGCGAGCGGACAACAAGTTCCATCATGCGTATGGATCAGGATCCATTGCGCCACAGACGGCGCATCGCAAGCAGGCCGAGAACGGGTCCCGGCAACAACAACCACGCGATCCGTGCCGACCACGCGTCCCACATACCGGCCGCGATCTGGATGGCAACAATCGAGATGCCAAAACCGATGCTGTTCATCAGTGCAAGCGCGCTGCCAATACGTTCCTTCGGACAGGCTTGCGACGCCAGTGCCGAGAATTGCGGCGAGTCGGCTACCACAAGCAATCCCCACGCGAGCAGCAGCGAAAGCGCGACCGAATACGGCGCACCCTGAATCCAGGGATACAGCAAACAACAGAGCGCCGAGCCCGTGAGCGCCACAATGGCGATCCGCGCGCTGCCTAATCGCTGGCTGAGCAGGCCGCCCGCCACGCATCCCAACCCACCCGCCGCGAACACAAAGAACGCGGCGCCATACACCTGATTCACGCGTTGCCCGACGGCGATCTGGGCGATCATCAGCGGCACCATTGCCCAGAACGCGTACAGCTCCCACATATGGCCGAAGTAGCCCAGTGCGGCAGAGCGAAACGCGGGAAGACGGTAGGTTTCCAACACGCGACCCCATTGCATACGACGGGTATTCGCATGGTGCGGTCCGTCGCCAAGCCATAGCACCAGCAGCGCCGCCGCGATGGCGAGGGCGGATGCACTGTAGATAACGCCCTGCCAAGTCGGTGCGACGCCGCTTCCGCGCACGAGATGCGGCAGACCGGTACCCAGCGTGAGCATCCCGACCAGCCAGCCGAGCACGCGCCCTGCGCGCTCCGGCGCCCAACTCACCACCAGTTTCATTCCGACCGGATAGACGCCGGCGAGCGTAACACCGGTGAGGAATCGCAAAGCGAGCGCGCCCCAGAGACTGCCGGCAGTCATCGCAAAGGCGCCGTTCAACACGGCTCCCGTCAGCGCGCAGAGAGCGAAGATGCGGCTGGCCGAGAATCGATCCGCCAGTCCCGAGAGTGCGAACAACAGCGTGCCACTGATAAATCCGAGCTGCACGGCGCTGGTGAGGTACCCGAGCTGTACGGTGGTGAGCCCCCACGCCAGGTGCAGAGCATCAGCGACCGCGTTCGCGCTGAACCAAAGCGATGTGCCGAACAGCTCGGCAAGCACGATCAGCGTAACGGCGCGACGCGCCGAAACGCGCCGCGTGCCGGTGGCGATCCCGGGCGAAACCATCAGGGGGACTTTACGTACATTGCTCGTTCACCCCACCAAGTGTGAGCCTCATTCCGCCGCTGGACAAGACGATTTGCAGTGCGTCGTCACATGCTGGCGCGATATCGATGTGCACGTATCCCGGCATCGTCGGTCCGACCATTCACTGGCCACGTACCGCGAGCTGCCCGATCCTCACGGCACCATGAGTTGACGCCGATCAGAAACGGTAGACTCGCCGCTTGATCCACTCTGTCACGAACACGTACAGGACGCTGATCACCACCACGGCGGTCAGCAGCGGCATCGGAAGCGCAACGAAGTCGAACGCACCGGCGAATGGCAAGTACGGCAGAAGCAATGTCAGCCCGACGAGCACCAGTGTTGACCACCCCAACAACCGACCCGGTCGACTGCGCCAGAACGGCTTGTACGTTCGCAGCACGATCATCACGAGCAGCTCGGTGAGCAGCGACTCTGTGAACCACCCGGTGCGAAACTGCTCGATGTCACCGGCGACCAAGGCAAGCAGCACCACGAACGTCAAGATGTCGAACACCGAACTGGTGAGACCGAACGTCATCATGAAGCGCCGGATGGTGGCGATATCCCAGTGATAGGGTTTGCGCACCCACGCCGAATCGACGCGATCACGGGCGATAAACACGGAAGGGACATCGGACAGAAAGTTGTTGAGCAGGATCTGCTTGGCGAGCAGCGGCAGAAAAGGCAGGAACAACGACGCTAACGCCATGCTCACCATGTTGCCGAAATTGGCGCTGGTGGTGATGAAGATATATTTGATGGTGTTGGCGAAAGTGCGGCGCCCCTCGATGATGCCGTCGCGCAATACCTCCATGTCATGCATGGCAAGCACCAGATCGGCGCTCTCCCGCGCCACGTCCACGGCGCGCTCCACCGAGATGCCGACATCCGCGGCATGCAGGGCTGGTGCGTCGTTGATGCCGTCGCCGAGGAATCCGACCACGTGCCCCGTGTGGCGAAGCGCGCGAATGATCCGTTCCTTCTGACCCGGGTCGACCTCGGCGAACACGCTGGTGTTGCGCACTGCGTGCCACAGCGCTTCGTCGCGCATCGATTCAATGGTCTCGCCCGTGAGCAGCCCACCATCGTCCAGATTCACCGCTTGGGCAACGTGAGTCGCAATGTAGCGGTTGTCGCCGGTGATCATCTTGACGCCCACGCCGAGTTGCGAAAGCTCCTGCAACAGTCGCGCCGCATCCGGGTCTGGCGGATCGCGACAAAGCAGGAACCCGGCAAAAGTGAGTTCCATCTCGTCTGCTCGCGTGAACACAGTCTTGCCGCGAAACTCCCGTGTTGCGACGGCCAACACACGATGTCCCTGCTGGCTCAGCTGGCGAAACTGTCCTTCCAGTTCTTGCCGGCACTCGAGGCCTAGTGTTTGTACGGCGCTGTCATGCTGAATGGTCGTACATTGCGCGAGCACCTCGCGCACCGCGCCCTTGGTAATCAAGGTTGCAGCTGCATCATCGTGCGGCCCGCGTACTGCGATGCTCAATCGCTTGCGGGTGAAGTCATAGGGAATCTCATCGAGCTTTTGCCATCCGCCCAGGTCCGCAGCGTAGCGACGACCGGCATCAAGAATGGCTTCGTCCAGCGGATTGGCAAGACCGGTCTGGAAGTGCGCATTGAGCACTGCTGCGCGCAGCACGTTTTCGCTATCATGCCCATCTGCGTCGATGGCGCGCTCCAGCCGCATGACGCCTTCTGTGAGCGTGCCGGTCTTGTCCGCGCAAAGCACATCCATGCTGCCCAAACTCTCGATTGCGTTAAGCCGCCGCACGATTACCCCGCGTGTGGCCATATGGCGAGCGCCATGCGCGAGCGTGACAGTAAGAATTGCGGGCAGCAGCTCCGGTGACAGTCCGACGGCGAGCGCCACCGCAAACAGCAAGGACTCAACCGTGGGGCGATCGGAGAACACGTGGATCGTGAAAACCGCCAGCACCATCAACACCGCGACCCGGGTGAGCAGATAACCAAACTGACGCAGTCCCCGTTCGAAGTCGGTTTCGACCGGCCGCTGCGCGAGTTTGTGCGCGATGTCGCCAATGGCGGTGTTCCGTCCGGTACGCACGATCAACGCACGCGCCGTGCCGCTGCGGACGGAGGTTCCCATATATAGGCAGTTGCTGCGCTCCGTTAGCGCGGCGGCGGCCGCCGTGGGGGTATCGTGCTTCTCGACGGGCAAGCTCTCGCCGGTCAACAACGCCTGGGTGACAAAGCAGTCCTTGGCTTCAAGCACAATCGCGTCGCCCGGGACCAGGCTACCGGCAGCAAGCATGACGACGTCACCCGGGACGACCTCCGCCACCGGAATCCGAACGGATACGCCATCACGCAGCGTGGCAACCTGGATCGCCACACGCGCGCGCAGCCGGGCGACAGCGGTTGCAGCACGGTATTCCTGAACGAAGCCCAGCAACGCACTGCCAAGGACGATCGCAAGAATGATGGCGGCGTCTAGCCAGTCACGGACGACAAGCGAAATCAGTGCGGCTGACACCAGGATCAGCACCAGCGGACTGCGAAACTGCCCAAGCAATGTGCGCCACCAGCCCCGCTCGCGCTCGGTGCGCAACACGTTCCGGCCATATCGCTCGAGACGCGCTGCCGCGTCGGCGGAACTCAAGCCACTACGATTGGAATCGAGCTCCACCAGCAGCTCGCTGCTGGCGCGGCTCCAGTAGGCACTAGTCGTCGGCAGGGATGCCAATTCCTTCCGCATGATTGACCAGGCTAAACAGGCATGACGCCGCTCACTACGTTGGCGCGTGCGATACCGCGACTCGTCGCCGCAGTCATCACCCGGCGATCCGGGGCTCGACGGGGAGTTTGACGGTAACCAGCAGCCCACCACCCCGCGCATTCAGCGCTGACACATCGCCACCGTGGAGGCGGATCGCCTTCTGCGCGATCGCAAGACCGAGACCGTACCCGCCACTCGCGCGATCTCTTGCGTCGCCGACGCGAACAAACGGCTCGAACAGCCGCGTCAGCATTTCTTCCGGCACGCCGGGCCCGTGGTCCTGCACCATGATCCGCAGCTGCTGCGGGTCCGCTTCCAGCGTCAGCGTCACCGACGTTCCTTCGGCGGTGTAGTGCGCGGCGTTGCGCACGATATTCTCAAGCGCACTTTGCAGCAGGCGCGCGTCGCCGCGCACCGTCGCC
>DKBM01000118.1:0-22367 GCA_002451215.1 Proteobacteria bacterium UBA6900 | reverse complement strand
GACCACCTCCCGGTTGCGATGGAAATTGTTTTGCCGGACGAGGTCTACCTCGCCGGGAGCGGCGGCAGTGCCATTGGCACGGCGTTGCCGCGTCAGCCCAGCAGCACTCGTTCGGCAAAGCGCGCCAGCTAGCTGAATTCCAACGGTTGTTGGCTCGCGCGGTCATAGACCAGCCGCGCGGACTCGGTGCGGGCCTGCGGGCTCAGTATGTGTTCACGCGTCTCCCGGGCGCGGATGAGATGTCGAACCTCAATGCCTTGTAGCACCAGGTAGTCGGCAATCAGGCCGCGGTGGCACTGCGCGGGTTCGCGTTCTGCACACAAGATCGCCGTCGGTGTCTTGCGCGCGAGCGCAAGAAGCTGCGTCACGCCCTTCGCGAAAACTTCGGTGTCCATGTGGTCGGCGAATCCGCGCAGCGTTTCGGGGAGCGAGCGGTGCGGGGAATCCGGTCGTGCCTTGCGCTGCCCGCCGAGCTGGCGTCCGGCCCAGTGATAGATGATGCCGTCCGCTGTCAGCGCCGCGCGCAGTGATTCCATGTTGAACTGCGGATGGCGAGCCGATGCCGGTTGCGCACGTACATCCACGACACATGTTATGCCGGTGTCCTTCAACAGCTCCGTCAACTCGGTGAGGGTACGGTCGCTGTGTCCGATCGTGTAGAGCGTGAGTAGCTGCATCACGGGCCCGAGTATACTACGGCTGTTTCGAGCGCCTTCCGGGCACAGGTGATCGATGATCGGGCTTTTGCAGCGTGTCAGCAGCGCAAGTGTTGTGGTCGGGGGCGCGCCGGTCGCCGCGATCCGTCGCGGGCTGCTCGTGCTGGTCGGTGTCGAGCGAGGCGACGACGAGGCGACGGCCGAGAGGCTCCTCGAGCGCGTGCTCGGGTACCGAGTGTTTCCTGACGAGGCCGGCAAGATGAACCTTTCTCTTGCCGATGTGCGGGGCGGCCTCCTTCTGGTACCGCAGTTCACGCTCGCCGCAGATACCCACAAGGGGATGCGTGCATCTTTCACTCCTGCCGCAACGCCCCCCGAGGGCGAGCGGTTGTTCCGCTTTCTCGTGCAACGAGCCCGCGCACGGTACCCGGAGGTCGGGGCCGGTGTGTTCGGGTCCGACATGCAGGTGAGCCTGGTCAATGACGGGCCGGTGACGTTCTGGCTCGAGGCGCGCTCGGGCGGTGACGGAAACTAGGCGCACCAAGCCGCGGCCAACGCGCGGGAGCTGATTTCCACTTGTAAATCATGGCGTTTTTACGTGTTCAGCTGGCGTTTGGGTGGGGCCGGGCATGGCTCTTGCAACCGTTGCCCCGAAGCAAATCAGGAAAACACGGGAATGAACGCAACCCCCAGTCTTGCTAGCGACGCATCGGCCATTTCCAGCGAGCCCCGACCACGCATTTTGATTGCCGATGACTCGCGGGTGATCCGGCTTGCGATCAAGAAGATTCTTGGTACCCAGTACGACATCGTGCAGGTGGAAGACGGCGCGCATGCCTGGGACCGGGTTGTCCAGGACCGCGACATCCAGGCGCTCGTCACCGATATCGAGATGCCGCAGATGGACGGCTATGAGCTGATTTGTCGAATTCGGGCCGCGGACGATGCCCGCATCCGCGATCTCCCTGTCATTACGATTACCGGCACGGATGATGAGTACGTTCGTCATCGCGCGTTCGCTTGCGGTGCGACCGACTTCATCACGAAGCCGCTTGATTCCATCCAGTTGCAGGCGCGCGTTCGGGCCTATGTGCAGTACGAGGAAGCGACGCGCGAGCTGAGTGAGAAGGCGCTCTCGCTCGAGGAGCAGGCGATCACCGATCCGCTCACCGGCCTGCGCAGCCGCCGCTATCTGATACAACGCGGCGAGCAGGACGTGGCGTACGCGCTACGTCGCGAACACGATCTCACGCTAGTCCGGATCGACATCGACGGGTTCAAAAAGATTTATCGCACGTACGGTGACGAGATAAGCGACCGGCTGCTTGCGTGGCTCGCGAAGCTGCTGGCTGGCAACGCGCGGACCGAAGATACCGTCGCTCGAGTTTCCGGGGCGGAATTCGCCATCTTGGCAACCGCCACGAGTATTGATGAGGCGGCCACGCTTTGCGAGCGCGTACGCAATGCGGTTGCCAGCCAGCCGTTCAGCTATGGAGATGCGACCATTCCAGTGACCATGAGCATAGGGCTCGCGAGCCTCACGGCCGATCGGCGTGACACCATCGAATCGGTGCTGAAGCTCGCCAACCAGCGCTTGAGCCGTGCCCGCTCCGAAGGTGGCAACCGCATCTGTGCCTCGGTCATGAGCGAGGCCGCAGCCGCGGTGGAGGAAGTCACGCTTGCTCCTCCGGAATCTGGTGCTCAGTCAGAGCCGGCAGCGACTGAAGTCCTTGCGCCACTACCGGAGCTGGGTGACCTGGCAGCACTCGACCCAGTGCCGGACGAAGAACCGACGCAGGCGGTGGAAGTTGCGGACACGCCCGTTTCCGTGGCGATCGGGCCGGATGTGCCGGCGGACGACGCCAATGACCTCATTAGTGTGGATCGCGCGCTCGCTTTGCTCGCGGTGGGGAAGGGCAATTTGCTTGGCCCCTATCTCGAGGCGCTGGTACGACGCGTCGATCCCTTGCTCGAGTTCTATCACTCGCGCCGGTTCGGCGGACCGAAGTCCTAGGGCGCAGCGGCGCACGCCGCCGATCAGGCGCGCGCCAGCGGAAAGGAAACTACCTCTTCGATGTCCTGTGCGCCGGCAGCGAGCATCAGCAGCCGGTCAAAGCCAAGCGCCACGCCGGCACAATCGGGGAGCCCGGCCTCGAGCGCTGCCAACAGTCTTTCATCCAGCGGAAACTTGTGGTGGCCGGTGGTCTCCCGCACATGCAGCTGGCGTTCGAAACGCAGCCGCTGCTCGGCGCTGTCGCCGAGTTCGTGGAAGCCGTTGGCAAGTTCGATGCCGTTCGCGTAGAGCTCGAAGCGCGCTGCGAGTGGCGGGTCCCCCGGATGGATGCGCGCAAGCGACGCCTGGCTGGCGGGAAAGTCATAGAGAAACGTCAGCTGACCACGCCCAAGGTGCGGCTCGACAACGTGGGTGAGCAGCAGGTCGCGCCATGCCGCTAGATCGTGCGGGTCGCGCATGCTCGCTGGCGCCTTGATGTCGTGGGCGCGCGCGGCATCCAAAAACTCGGCGTGGCTTGCAACGTGCGGATCGAGCCCTGCATGCAACTGGAAGGCATCGCGGTACGAGAGGCGCTCGACCGGCCCCAATTTGAGACGATTCGCCAGCACGGCGCTAACGAGCGTCGCGACCTCGTCCATCAGTTGATGATGGTCGTAACCGACGCGGTACCACTCCAGCATGGTGAACTCGGGGTTGTGGAGTCGGCCCGACTCGCCGTTGCGGAATACCCTGCAGACCTGGTAGATCGAACCGCTGCCGGCAGCCAGCAGTCGCTTCATCGGGAATTCCGGGGAGGTGTGCAGATAGAACGTTTCACCCTGAGCAGCGCCCGGCCCGGTGTAGGTGGTGGAAAAGCTATCGAGTGCGGGATCTGGCGTGGCCGCCTGAGAAAGCATCGGCGTCTCTACCTCCAACACGCCGCGGGCGGCAAAAAAGGTCCGGATGTCGCGCAACATCCGGGCACGGAGCTTCAGCACTTCGAGCGTAGCGGTGGGGCGCCAGTCGCTCGCGGGGGCACTAGTCATGCGGCGGGTGAGCGGCCGCGCACGTCAGGCGCGCGAGAGGTACTCGCCGGTGCGGGTGTTCACCTTGATGGTCTCGCCGTTCTGCACGAACAGCGGCACGCGCACCACGGCGCCAGTCTCAAGCGTGGCCGGCTTGCCGCCACCACCACTGGTGTCGCCCTTCAGGCCTGGATCGGTTTCGACGATCTTGAGCGTCACGGTGTTGGGCGGTTCCACCGCAATCGGCACGCCATTGAAGAGTGTCAGCAGGCACACGTCCTGCTCCTTCATCCACTTCGCATTGTCGCCCACCACGGCCTTGTCGGCGGCGAGCTGCTCATAGCTCTCGGGGTTCATGAAGTGCCAGAACTCGCCGTCGTTGTAGAGATACTGCATCTCCACGTCCATCACATCGGCGGCCTCGATGGTGTCACCGCTCTTGAAGGTCCGCTCAATCACGCGGTTGGTCTTGAGGTTGCGGATCTTCACGCGGCTGAAGGCCTGGCCCTTGCCGGGCTTCACAAACTCGTTCTCGACGATCACGGCCGGATCGCCGTCGAGCATTACCTTGAGACCGGATTTGAATTCGTTCGTACTGTACGTCGCCATGACACACCTGACTGTCGGATAAGGGTAAAATCGAGCGCGCTATGATACCTGAGACGAGCGCGATTCGGCAGACGCCGGCGTGGCAGCAGGAGTTGGCACGCGCCATCAGTGATCCGGCGGAATTGCTCGCGGCGCTCCATCTCGACCCCGCCTGGCTGCCAGCCGCGCAGGCCGCGGCGCGGCTCTTCCCGCTGCGCGTGCCGCGCGGCTTCGTGGCCCGCATGCGCCGAGGTGATCCGCGCGACCCGTTGCTGCGCCAGGTCTTGCCGCTCGCCGAGGAGCACCTTGCCGCGCCCGGATTCAGCACCGACCCGGTCGGTGATCTCGCTGCGATGGCATCTCCGGGCGTGCTGCACAAGTACCAGGGCCGCGTGCTGCTCACAGCGACGGGCGCGTGCGCGGTGCATTGCCGCTACTGTTTTCGCCGACACTTCCCCTACACGGAGTCGAGCGCCGGGACCGACCACTGGCAGGCCGCGCTCGACTATCTCGCGCAGGAAGCGTCGCTCAGGGAAGTCATCCTGAGCGGCGGCGACCCGCTCACGCTCTCTGACCGGCGCCTCGCGGAGTTCATTCGCGCCGCCGCCGGCATTGCGCATCTCGAGCGCCTGCGCATTCACACACGCCTGCCGGTCGTGTTGCCCGAACGCATCACGCCCGAGCTCGTTCGCACACTCAGCTCGACGCGTCTCAGTACAGTAGTGGTTATTCATGCCAACCACGCCAACGAAATTGACGACGCGGTCATCGAGGCGCTTGCGCGGCTGCGGGCTGCAGGCGTGACGTTGCTTAACCAGTCGGTGCTGTTGCGCGACGTGAATGACAGCGCGGGTGCCCTGGTAGCACTTTCGGAGACTCTGTTTGCAGCCGGCGTGCTCCCCTATTACCTGCATCTGCTGGATCGCGTGCAGGGTGCCGCCCACTTCGAGGTGCCCGAGGACGAGGCGCGGGTGCTGATGCAGCAACTTACTAGTCGGTTGCCAGGCTATCTCGTGCCGCGCCTGGTTCGCGAAATTGCCGGCGCTCCCGCCAAGCAAGCGGTTGCGTAGGCTACCCGCTCGGGCGTGCCGGCCAACTCTCTCGCGTAAATGAGCGCGACCATGCCCGGTTGACTTCACCCGGCATGACCTTTCCCGTAGAGTTGATTTCACCGGGTGGAATTAGGCGCGAGGAGGCTGCATGGCACGTGGCGAGTCGAGGACTGCAGCAGAGGACCTTTGGGGCGACGAGCTCCCGACCATCAAGGCTTGCGCGACGAGCCGGCAGTTCAGACAGGGCGAGCTCATTTTTTCGGAAGGTGACGTTGCCGACTACGTTTACTTCATTGAGTCCGGTAAGGTTCTGATCTTCATTAAGAAGTTCACTGCCGAAGAGGAAATCAAGACGCTGGGTCCAGGTGACTACTTCGGCGAAATGGCGGTGTTCTATAAAGACCGTCGCACGGCCTCGACCCGGGCGCTCACCGACGTTTCACTCTTGTCGGTCGACAAGAGCACATTCCTGACGCTACTCAAGAAGGAACGCGCCATCGCCGACAAGATCAACACCATTCTTGCACGGCGCAATGAAGAGCTGCTCCTCAAGGAAAGCGTCATCGACAGCACCGGCATGAAGGGTAGGCACTTCCACGTCAGCATCAAGGGCGACCCGTCCCTGCGCGAATCGGCGTTCACCCGCGAGCGCTTTCTGAACATTGTTGATGAGGTAATGCCGCAACTGCAGCCGCGACTCGAAGACCTCCTTATCAATTGCGGCGTATATGAGCTGATGGTGCACCTGAACAGCGGTGAAGTGCACGCAGCCTCCGTATTCAATCCCTTTTTTGAGGAAATCCATCCCGCTAACAAGATTGTGGATGAAAGTTATGTGGATCGGCACTTTCCGCGTATTGCCTATCAGGACAAGATTGACCTGATCCGGCGACTGTATGACGTGATTGCGGCCGATCAGCGTTTTACTGGCTTGCCCGATCACTTCCGGAAGATTTGTACGGCGTTCTATGGCAACTGGGAGGCCCTGACGCCGGATGAAATCCGTACCGCGCTGTCGCGGCTTTCAATGCTGCGGAACATTCCGAATTTCTACCTGCGCAATTTCACGATCAGCGTGGCGCTGGACGCCATCCGACTCCAATTCAACTGCGACGGGACCCACATCGTCAGTGCCGCGGACTACGAGCGTTTCGTCGAGGAGAATGTGACGCTGGTGTAGTTGGCGGGCCGGTCTTGAGGGCTGTCTCGCTCGTCTGTCGGGTGTGCCGCGTCGGCGAACGCCCACCCGGCAATCAGCTGGTCAGTACGATCAGCACGCGGTATGGCCCATGCGCGCCGAGCGTGACTGTTTGCTCGATATCCGCAGTACGCGAGGGTCCGGAGACAAAGTTGACGGCGCGTGGCGGCGCGCGGTGCTCTCGACGCAGCAGCGACCAGGCGTCTTCCATGCGCGCCACGAGGCGTTTGACTGGCAGCAGCGCGACGTGCGTCTCCGGCAGCAGGCTCACCGTCGCGGGGGTCTGGTCGCCGGACAGCAGCAGTAGCGTGCCGGTCTCGGCGATCCCGCAAAACGCGCCCGTGATTCCCACCAGGTCGTCGCCGCGCGCAGCGCGCGCAAAAGACTCAATTCCGGTCGCCCTCCAATGCAGCGCCGCGAGTGCCGGCCAGCAGACTGCGTGTAGCGGGAGATTGTGCGAGCGCAGGTAGTCGGCAACGGCCCGCGGTGCGTCCGCCTCCGCCAGGGGGCCGACGACATCACTGGAGAGCAGGACTGCGCGCTCGGCAAAGCGAGCCGCGAGATCACCTTCTATCTTCGGCAGTGCTGCGGTATTGGATGCACGATCGAGGCGGGCCGCGCGCCGGCCAGATGCCGAACGAATGCGGTCGAGCACCATAGCGCGATCGTCCTTCATTTGAGTCTTTGCTCGTTCGCGCGGTGCTGGCCCCGCTTCGGGGTCAGTGAAACTGCGGAGGGAGAGTGATCTTCTTGTGGCCCGTTGATTTGCCGAGCACGGCGCTCCGCATAGAGATCGCGGAAGGTGCGGCCCGCGGGTGCCGGCAGGTCGCGCACCCGTGTCCAGCCGCCCGCGAAAGGAATCCGCTCAAGGCGGCGCTTTCGACCTGCCGCAAAACTCAAGAGTCGCGCGACGATACGCGTCCCGAAGGCATACAGGCGTGGTCTCATCGCCGTCGCAGCCCAGATTGCGAGTCCCAAACGCTCGGTGCGGGAACGCATGTGGTTTTGCCACTGTCGTGTGCGCAGCGCTCGCATCAGATCCGGAAGGGGAATCTTCACGGGACAGACATCGGCGCAGGCGCCGCAGAAGGTCGAGGCGTTTGGCAGATCGATGGTCCCGCTCATGCCGGCCAGGCTCGGGGTGAGCACCACGCCCATCGGGCCTGGATACACCCAGCCATACGCGTGGCCGCCGATGTTCTGATAGACCGGGCAGTGGTTCATGCACGCGCCGCAGCGGATACAGCGCAGCATCGGCTGAAGCTCGCTGCCGAGCAGTTGCGAGCGGCCATTGTCGACCAGGATCACGTGGAAGTGTTCCGGGCCATCGAGATCACCGGCCCGCTTCGGGCCGGTCAGTACCGAGACGTAGTTGGTGATGGATTGGCCGGTCGCCGAGCGTGGCAGCAGGCGCAGCAAGAGCGACACGTCCTCGAGCGTCGGCACGACCTTCTCGATACCGGTGATGGCGACATGTACGCGCGGCAAGGTGGTGCACAGCCGGCCATTGCCTTCATTGGTCACGATCAGTGCCGAGCCGGTCTCGGCGATCAGGAAATTCGCGCCGCTAATGCCCATGTCGGCCGCGAGGAACTTCGGGCGCAATATCTCGCGTGCCTCACGGCAGAGTTCCGGGATGCCCGTCTGGCGCGGTCGCCGATGATGCTGCGCGAAGAGATCGGCGATCTCCTCCTTGTTCTTATGCACCACCGGCGCGACGATGTGCGAGGGCGGCTCCTTGGCGAGCTGCAGGATGTACTCGCCAAGATCGGTTTCGACAACGTCGATTCCGGCAGCGCCGAGTGCCTCGTTGACTGCGCATTCCTCGGTGACCATCGACTTGGATTTCGCCACCCGCCGCACGCCGTAGGCGCGGGCAATGTCGAGCAGGATGCGGTTCACGGCAGCCGCATCGGCTGCCCAGTGCACCTTGCCGCCGGACTCCTGCACGCGTTGCTCGAACTGTGTGAGGTAGTGATCCAGGTTTTCGAGCGTATGCGCGCGGATGTCAGCGGCCGCATCGCGCAGCGGCGCCACCGCCGGCAGCTCGGCGAGCGCCTTGGCGCGGGCGCCGACGAAGCGTTCTTGCAGGCGCGTCAGTGCGCGCTGCAGTGAGGGATTTGCGAGGTTTGCGGCGGCCTTGCCTTTGAAATCAGCGGCGGCAAGTTTCATGTGCGTTCACCCGTGGCCGCTTCCGAAATCCGGTCTCCCCCGGCACTTGTGCGTCCCCGCACATCGCCCGCAAGCACCTCGGCGATGTGTAGCACCCGGGTCCGGGTGTCGCCCTGGCGGCGCAATCGCCCTTCAAGGTGCAGCAGGCAGCCGAGATCGCCCGCGACGATCGTGTCGGCGCCGCACGCGACAACCTGCGCGCACTTGTTGTCGGCCATGCGTGCAGAGATGTCACCGAACTTGACCGAGAAGGTGCCGCCGAAGCCACAGCAGCTCTCCGGTTCGGTAAGTTCCACCAGTGTCGCACCGGGGACTTGGGCGAGCAGTACGCGCGGCTGCTGCTTGACGCCAAGCTCCCGCAAGCCTGAGCAGGAATCGTGATAGGCAATGCGACCGGAGAAACGTCCCGGCACGTTGCTGAGCTTCGCCACGTTCACCAGAAAATCGGTCAGCTCATAGGTGCGGACCGCGAGGCCATCGATCTCCTCTTGCTCGGGCAGGCCTTCGAACAGGCGAGGGTAGTGGACGCGGATCATTCCGGCACAGGAGCCCGAAGGGGCGACGACGTAGTCGCAGCCCGAGAACTCCTTAAGCAGTTTGCGCGCGAGTGTCCGGGAGGCGTTCAAATCGCCGGAGTTGTAGGCGGGCTGCCCGCAGCAGGTCTGGGCCGCCGGAACTACTACCTCGGCGCCCGCGCGCTCTAGCAAAGCCAGCGCGGCAAAGCCGATGCGCGGGCGCATCAGGTCTACGAGGCAGGTGACGAACAAACCGACGCGCAGGGGACGTGGGGCCGCTGGGGTCTCAATGGGTACGCTGACCATGGGCGCCCCATACGCTACGCGCAGCGCAATGGCAGCGCAATTTCGCGGACAGACCGGGGCATTTCGGTAGGTGAAATGCATTGCACGAGCTGTGGTCATGCCGCGAAATTGGGGCTAGAGTAGCCCGCTCATGATAAAAATCCACCGGCGCGGAGATAGCGGGGCCGACGGATCGCAGTACGCTGGTTGTTGTTGCACCACCCAAGAAACCAAGCCACAGGAGGATGTCATGCAGGTGAAGCAGACTAAGAAGTCCGAAATCAAGTCCGAGTCGCCCTCTACCGGGCGACGCAAGTTCCTGGCAAGCGCGGCTGCGGGCACCGCCGGCGCTGCTGTAGCCGGCTTCCCGATGATCTCGGTACCCGCAGCACCCATGGTTATCAAGATGCAGGGTGCCTGGAGCGCCACCGACATCTTCAACGAGTTTGCGCAGGAGTTCGTGACGCGCGTGAACGAGATGGCGGGTGGGAGACTGCGCATCGACTATCTTGTTTCCGGCGCGGTGGTCAAGGCCTTCGAGGTGAACGACGCGGTGTCCAAGGGTGTGCTCGATGCCGGTCATACGGTGCCGGTGTACTGGTACGGCAAGTCCAAGGTCGCCTCGCTTTTCGGTTCCGGTCCGATCAACGGCATGGACGCGTTCCAGACGCTGTCCTGGATCTATCGCGGCGGCGGGCTTGAGCTCTACCAGGAATTGTTGAAGAAGATGAACTTCAACTACGTGGGCTTCTTTGCCATGCCGATGCCGACCCAGCCGCTCGGCTGGTTCAAGAAGCCGATCATGGATGCCAAGCAGTTGAAGGGTCTCAAGTACCGCACCGTGGGTCTTGCCGCCGATCTGTTCCAGGAGATGGGCGCCAAGGTGACACAGCTTCCGGGTGGCGAGATCGTCCCGGCGCTGGAGCGCGGCGTCATTGATGCCTTCGAGTTCAACAACCCGACTTCTGATAGTCGTTTCGGCGCGCAGGACGTGATCAAGAACTACGAGCTCGGTTCGTTCCACCAGGCGATGGAGTTCTTCGAAATCTTGGTCAACAAGAAGAAGTGGGACGCGATGGGGAAGGACCTGCAGGCGATCTGGCGCTACGGTGTCGAGGCGGCGTCGCAAGCGAACTACTGGACCGCGATGGCGAATTACCCGAAGGACCTCAGGAAACTGATCGACAAGGACAAGGTCAACGTGCTTCGCACGCCGGTGTCGGTGTTCCAGGCGCAACTCAAGGCTTGGGACGTCCTTAACGCCCGGCTCTCCAAAGCGGATCCATTCTTCAAGAAGGTCGTGGACTCGCAGAAGGCGTGGGCGAAGGACGTCGTCTACTACTGGGCGGCCAACGATGCCCCGTTCAATATGGGGTATGAGCACGTTTTCAAGACGAAGCTTCCTGGCGCCGGCGCAGAGTGTAAGTAGTTTAGGGGACGCTGGGCGGGGCGGCACCTCTGGTGCCGCCCCATTTCGTCGTACGTCCGGGAGCGCGCATGATTGACAGGATTATTTACGGGATCGACCAGTTGAACAGAATGGTCGGTCACGCCTTCGCGTGGTGCATCATCATCCTAACATTCGGCACTTCGTACGAAGTATTCGTACGCTACGTGCTTGACGACCCGACGAGCTGGGCGTTCGACATGAGCTATCTCATGTATGGCGCCCTGTTCTTTATGGCTGGCGCCTACACCCTGTCGCGCAACGGCCATGTTCGCGGCGACTTTATCTATCGCATGTGGCGACCGCGTACCCAGGCGATCGTCGAACTCGTGCTGTATGCCCTGTTCTTCTACCCCGGCATCCTTGCCCTCGTCTATGCCGGCTGGGGTTACGGTGCCGAAGCGTTCCGGATCCGCGAGGTGAGCTCGAACAGCCCGATCGGTATCCCGATATGGCACTTGAAGATGCTGATTCCGTTCGGCGCGGCGTTGCTCGCCTTGCAGGGTTTTGCCGAGGTGCTCCGGTGCATTTCGTGCATCCGTGAAAACCGCTGGCCCCCACGGCTGCACGACGTCGAGGAGACGGAGACCGTGCTTATGCATGCAACCGAGACAAAGGCGGAGGGAGCCAAATGAGTGATCCCGTTGTCGCCCTGATGATGCTCGGGATATTCATTTTTCTTATCCTGCTCGGCTTTCCGATTGCCTTTACCCTCATGGGCATGGGCGTTGCCTTCGGTTACTACGCCTACTACCAGCCCGGCCAGGAGTTGTTCGAGAGCCGGTTGTTCTACCTGCTGACGCAGAACACCTGGAGCATCATGAGCAACGACGTGCTCGTTGCCGTACCGCTATTCCTGTTCATGGGGTATGTGGTTGAGCGCGCCAACATCCTCGATCGCCTGTTCTACAGTCTGCAGGTCGCGCTGCGTCATGTCCCGGGCTCGATGGCGGTGGCGACGCTCCTGACTTGCGCGATGTTCGCCACCGCGACCGGCATCGTGGGGGCCGTGGTCACCCTGATGGGCCTGCTGGCGTTGCCGGCGATGCTCAAGGCAGGTTACGACCAAAAGCTGTCCTCCGGCGTGATCTGCGCCGGCGGCACGCTCGGCATCCTTATTCCGCCTTCGATCATGTTGATCGTATACGCAGCCGCGGCCTCGGTTTCGGTGGTGCGCCTGTACGCGGCTGCCATGCTGCCGGGGCTTCTGCTGGCCGGACTGTATGTCGCTTATGTGATTACCCGCGCGACTCTAAATCCAAAGCTCACCCCCAAGTTGCCTGAAGACGAGGCGAACGTCCCCTGGACCACGGCGGCGATCCTTCTCGCAAAGGCGTTCGTGCCGCTCGCGGTACTGATCGTCGCGGTGCTTGGCTCGATTATCTTTGGTCTGGCGACGCCGACCGAGGCGGCAGCGATCGGCGCACTCGGCAGCCTTGTGCTTGCCGCGGCGTACCGCGCGTTGAACTGGGTGCGTCTTCAGGAGGCGGTGTACCTCACGGCGCGCACCTCGGCCATGATCTGTTTCCTGTTCGTCGGCAGTTGGACATTTTCGTCGGTGTTTTCGTACCTGGGCGGGGAAGGCATCATCAAGCAGTTCGTGCTTGGGCTCGACCTGAATCCGATTCTGTTCCTGATACTCTCGCAGATCATTATCTTCCTGCTCGGATGGCCGCTGGAGTGGACCGAGATCATCATCATCTTCGTGCCCATCTTTCTGCCGCTCCTGCCGCACTTCAACGTCGACCCGATGATGTTCGGCATCCTGATCGCGCTCAACCTCCAGACATCGTTCCTGACTCCGCCGATGGCGATGTCGGCGTACTACCTGAAAGGCATTGCCCCACCGCACGTGCAGCTGTGGACCATCTTCAGGGGCTGTTTCCCGTTCCTGGCGATGGTCTTCGTGACCATGTTCGCGGTCTACATGTTCCCGCAGATCATGTTCTGGCTGCCAGGCTTGTTCTACGGTTGAAAATGGACGCGTCACAGCTTTACTGGCTCAGCGCGGAGGACGCGGCGCGCGCGATCCATGGCGGCACGATCAGTTCCGAGCAGTTGATGGAGAACTGTCTGGCGCGCGTGGGCGAAGTCGAAGATCAGGTTCAGGCATGGCAATTCCTCGACCCGGAGTACGCGCTCAATCAGGCGCGTGCACGCGACGAGGACCGGAGCACTGGCCAGCCGGTTGGGCCGCTGCACGGCGTGCCAGTCGGTATCAAGGACATCATTGACACTGAAGACATGCCGACCGAGGACGGCACGGTTCTGCACGCCGGCCGGACACCGGCGCACGACGCCACCGTGGTCTCGATGCTGCGCGCCGCGGGCGCCGTGATCATGGGCAAGACGGTGACGACCGAATGTGCGACCTATACGCCCGGCAAGACGCGCAACCCCCATAACCCGGAGCATACGCCGGGTGGCTCGTCGAGCGGGTCTGCCGCCGCGGTCGCCGCTGGCATGGTGCCGCTCGCGCTCGGGAGCCAGACCAACGGCTCGGTAATCCGGCCAGCGGCGTATTGCGGTGTGTACGGTTTCAAGCCGACTCATGGACTCATTTCGCGCCACGGCGTACTCAGGCTGTCACGCACACTCGACCAGATGGGTTTCTTCGCGCGCACGATTGAGGACATCGCGCTCGGCTGCGAGGTGCTCGTGGGGCGCGATGAGCGTGATCCGGATACGCGGCCGCGCGCACACGTTCCATTTCGCGACATCGCGGCAGAAGAGCCGCCATTGCCACCGACGATTGCTCTCATCAAGACGCCGCTGTGGGAGCGCACCGAAGAGGACACCCGCGAAGCGTTTGCGGAGCTGGTTGAGGTTCTGGGCGACCGTGTCGTGGAAGTGGACCTGCCCGGTAGCGCCCTCAATGCGCTGGAATTGCATCGCACGATCATGGAGGCGGAGATGGCGGCGGCCCTGGTTGATGAGTATGACCGCGGTCGCGACCGGTTGAGCGATGCGCTTCGCGGCCAGCTCGAGCGTGGGCGCGCCATCACCGCGCTCGAGTATCAGGCCGCGCTCGCGCGCATTCCGCTTCTGAACGAGGGCTTCGATGAGCTGTTCGAGCGCTGCGATGCGATATTGACCCCGGCAGTGGCGGGCACGGCGCCGAAGGGGCTGACATCCACGGGTGACCCCTCGTTTTGCACGCTTTGGTCGCTCTGCGGCATGCCGGCACTCGCACTACCGTTGTTGCAAGGCGCGAATGGTTTGCCCCTCGGCGTTCAGCTTGTCGGCCAGCGTCACCGCGACGCGCGCCTGTTGCGCACCGCGCGTTGGCTGGTCACGCAAATCGCCGACGACTAATCGCGAGACGGATAAGGAGACCCCAAATGAAATACAAGCATTTTGCAGCGATCGTGGCGGCCACGCTCGTGCTCGCATATCTCTCAGCGCCCGTGGTCAAGCTCAATGAGGTCGCGCTCACAGTGGTGGTACTGATCGGTGTCGTCATGCTGCTGGTCGACCTTTGGCAGTCCTTGCACTCGAAGGGCGACTGACACTGCCGGGCGTCTGCAGGAGCGCACGCATGTTGCAGATGGAACCAAGGCCGCGCGGGGAATACATACATCGTATGGTGTATATGTGTTCCGCGGGGCCAGTGGTTGGCCAAATTGATTCTCCGTCAGGCGCTATATGAAGCCACGAGTACAAGTTACGCGCGAGGTGTTCGACGAGGTCCTTGACTACCTCGGCGAGCACTTCGAGGTATCCGCAAACCAGGGCGATGCGCCGTTCACGCCGGTGGAGCTCGCCGAACACCTGGCCGACAAGCACGGTGCCCTCACGGTGCTGACGGATCGGATCGATGACGCGTTGCTCGCGCGCTGCCCGAACCTCAGGGCGGTATGCAATATCGCGGTCGGCTTCAACAACATCGATCTCAAGGCGTGTTCGGCTCGTGGAGTGCTGGCGACGAACACCCCCGGGGTACTCGACAGCGCCACCGCCGATTTCACTTGGGCACTAATTCTGGCGACGGCGCGACGGTTGACTGAGGCCGAGGCGTGGTTGCGCGCCGGCGAGTGGCACGGCTGGAAGCTCAAGCAATTTCTCGGGCAAGACGTGGCGGGAGCGACGCTCGGGATCGTGGGCTTGGGCCGGATCGGACAGGCGGTGGCGCGGCGCGCGCGCGGCTTCGACATGAAGGTCCTCTATTTCAACCGCAAACGTGTCGACGCTGACATTGAGCGGGAGTGCGGCGCAACCTACGCGCCGCTCGACACGCTACTTGCCGAGTCAGACATCGTGACCTTGCATACGCCTTATTCGCCGGCCACCCATCATTTGATCGGCGCCAAGCAGCTCGCGCGCATGAAGCCTACCGCCATGCTGATCCACGCGGCGCGCGGCGGCGTGGTCGACGACGCGGCGCTGATCGAGGCGCTCAAGTCTGGCAAGATTGCCGCCGCCGGCCTCGATGTGTTCGAGAGCGAGCCCAAGCTCAACCCGGCATTCCTGCACTTCAAGAATGTCGTGCTGGCGCCCCACATCGCCAGTTCGACGCACCGTACGCGCTTCAACATGGCGATGCTTGCGGCGCGCAATCTGGTCGCGGCGCTCACGACCGGCAAGCCACCCAATCTGCTTAACCCGCCCGCCGGCTGATGCAGTTACGGCGGCTTGGACTCGGCCGGGCAGTCGATCGGATTCGCCCACGACGGTCAGGCGGTATTGCTGGTCGATCGTACCGAGGCCGCTGGTCTGATGATTGACTGGAGCGCAGTGCTGTCCCCGTTGATCCTGCCGCTGCGGCTGACACTATTCGCCTGACACCTAAAGGAGACTGACAAATGTCCACCAAGATCGGATTCATTGGCCTCGGAATCATGGGTCGCCCCATGGCGCAGAACCTGATGCGCGCGGGGCACAAGCTGTGGGTGCACGGACGCCGGCCAACCACGATGGAATCGCTAGTCATGGCGGGCGCGCAGGGCTGTGGCTCTGCTGCGGAGGTCGCCGCACATGCTGACGTGATCTTTGTCATGGTGTCGGATACGCCGGACGTCGAGCAGGTGATTTTTGGCACCGGCGGCGTCATCGAGCGTGCCCGCGCTGGCCAGGTGGTGGTGGACATGAGCACGATCTCGCCGGTTGAGACGCGGCGCTTCGCGCACGACCTCGCGGCCAAAGGCGTCGAGATGCTGGACGCGCCTGTTTCTGGCGGCGAGGTGGGCGCGGTCAACGCCACGCTCTCGATCATGGTGGGCGGCAAGGAGGAGAGCTTCCAGCGCGTGAAGCCGCTATTCGACTGCCTTGGCAAGAACATCGTGCATGTCGGCGCGCATGGTGCCGGTCAGGTTGCGAAGGCCTGCAACCAGATCGTGGTAGGCGTCACGATCGAGGCAGTGAGCGAGGCGCTGTCGTTCGCGCGCCGTAACAACGTCGATCCGGCCAAGGTGCGTGAGGCGCTGATGGGCGGCTTCGCCGGCAGCAAGATCCTCGAGGTGCATGGCAAGCGCATGCTCGATCACGACTTCAAGCCGGGATTTAAAGTTAAGCTCCACCAGAAGGACCTGCGGATCGTGATAGAAACGGCTCATACGCTTGGCATGTTCCTGCCGGGCGCGGCGCTCGTCGCCCAGCAACTGAACGCACTTGTCGGACTGGGTGACGCAGAGCTTGATTCTGCCGCCATCGTGAAAAACGTTGAGAAACTCTGCGGGCTTGATACGCCGCGGACCTGACACAACATCGCGGCACCGCTGGCACGCACGTTTGCCGCACTAGCCCAGGCGACCGCTGCCGGCGCCAATACCGGCCAGCGCGGCTGACGCGCTGCGCCCCCAGCGGCGCATGCCTTAGAATTCGGCCATGAGCACCCGGTCAGCCCTGCTGCGCCTGTTGGCGGATGGCAGCTTTCATTCCGGCACCGATCTTGGTGCGAAACTGGGCGTCACCCGCGCCGCTGTCTGCAAGGCAATCCGGGCGCTGGGTGCCGAGGGGCTCGATATCCACCGGGTATCGGGGCGCGGCTATCGGCTCGCGCAGCCGCTCGAGCCGCTCGACGCCCGACGCATCCTGAAGTTGCTCGCCGACAGCGGGGTTAGCTTGCAGCGCGAGCTCACCGTGCTGGAAGAGGTGGATTCCACGAACCGCTATCTTCTCGAGCATGCCGAAACGCTCGAAAGCGGAGCCGCCTGCCTCGCCGAGGCGCAGCCCGCCGGGCGCGGTCGGCGCGGCCAGCGCTGGATTGCGACGCCGTACCATAATCTGATGCTGTCGATGCTTTGGCGCTTCGCCGGGGGGCCTGGCGAACTCGCCGGCCTCACGCTTGCCGCGGGCGTGGCGGTAGCTGATGCGCTCGAGGCTTATGGGTTGCGCGACGTGCGTCTCAAGTGGCCAAACGACGTTTTATGGAATGACCGCAAGCTCGGTGGTCTCTTGGCCGAGGTGCGCGGTGAGGTCAACGGGCCGACGCTGGTGGTGCTCGGTGTCGGTGTAAATGGCTATCTTTCCGAGTCGCATGCGGCGGAAATCGATCAGCCCTGGGCAGACATTGCCCGCATCAGCGGCCAACCGCCCGCGCGGAATCGGCTGGCAGCCCTGTTGCTTTTGCATTTGCGCGCAACGCTTGAGCGATTCGGAGAGGAGGGACTCGACCCGTTCCGGCGCACCTTCGAACGCCGCCATCATTACCACGGCAAAGTGGTGCGCATGGTCCATGGATCCGGGGAGACGACGGGCACCGTGCAGGGGATCGACGAGCACGGCGCAATCGTGCTGCAGACGCGCAGCGGCGAGCAACGCCGGTTCCATTCCGGTGAGATCAGCCTGAGGGCGACGTGACCGTTCCAACCGGACCAAGATTGTTGATCGATTTCGGCAACAGCCGCCTCAAGTGGGCGCTATCGAATCCGCCGGAGTGGCGGACCGGGGCAATCCTCTACCGTGATCGTGTGCTCACGCCGCTGCTTGAAGCCGCGTTCGAATCGTTTTCCGGCGTGCGTGAGGTCTGGGTGTGTTCGGTGGCGACACCGGAGATGCGCGAGATGCTCGCCACCTGGTGTGCCGAGCGCTGGTCGGTGCCGCCACGATTTATCGCGGCTGCTGCCCAGAGCCTCGGGGTGCATAACGGCTATCGTGATCCCGCCCAACTTGGGGCCGATCGTTGGGCGGCGCTGGTCGGGGCGCGGGCGATTTCACAGGCGCCGCTGTGCATCATCGATTGCGGTACCGCGATCACGATCGATGGGCTGTCAGCAGTAGGCGAGTTTATCGGCGGGGTGATCCTGCCCGGCCTTGCTCTGCAGCGAGGCGCACTGGCGCAGGGCACGGCGGCGCTTGGTGCGCCGGCCGGCGCGGCGCTTTCCTGCCAGGCGCGTTCCACCGCCGAGGCGATCGGCGCCGGTACGATGATTGGTATCGCGGGCGCCATTGAGCGCATCGTCGCCGAGCATCGCGAGATTCTGGGCGAGCCCATGCTGGCGTTGTTGACCGGCGGGGATGCCGCAGTCTTCGCGCCGCACCTTCGCTTTTCTTTCACCGAAGTGCCGGATCTGGTGCTGCGCGGATTGGAGCGTATAGCGACATGCCAGCCATGAGCCGCGGAGCAGGGGCCCCACCTGGTGGGGATGCGACCGGCGAATGCCGCAGGCCGCCGACGGTTAACGCGAGCCTGTGTGAATCAGTGTCCGGAGGCGGCGCGACATGTTGAAATGGCTGTTCGCAGCGTTGCTGATCCTGAACGTGGGACTGGCGTTGTGGATTTACTCGTATGGCGACGGCTCGGCGGTGCCCGAGCCGGAGCCCCGATTACAGGTGCGTGTCGACACGATGAAGCTCGCCACGGAAGCCGGTGTTTCCCTAAAGTCCCGCCCGAAGCCTCCCGCACCGAAGCCGCAGCCACCGGCCGAGCCGTCAGTACCGGTGGCGGCCTGTTTCCGGGCGGGCCCGTTCGGTGAGCTGGAACAGGTGTTGGCGGCAGCACGCCAACTTGATGAGCGTGGCATCGGTTCCATGCGTCGCGAGGAAACCCGCCCGACCGTCACTGGCTACCGCGTTTACCTGCCTCCGTTCCCGACGCGGCAGGCAGCGGAGGCCAAACGAAAGGAACTTACCCGCCTGGGATTTCGCGATCATGCGCTGATGCTGGAGAACGGCCGGTATGGGGTCGCGCTCGGGTTTTACTCGGTGCGCGCGAATGCCAGCAAGCAGATACGCCGGCTCGAAACCAAGGGCGTCCGTGCAAAGCTCGAGCCCGTGCAACAGAGCCGCACCGCCTATTGGCTCGAGCTAACGGGCAGCAATCTGTTCGAAGCGCTAAAGGACTTTAGCTGGGGGACGAGCGGAGTGAGCCTTAGCGAGTATAATTGTCCCGCGCCCGCAGCTGACGCGCCTGCGGCTGCATCAGGTACCGAGCCAGCGCCGCCATTGCCTGAGGGCACAAGCCACGGGGATACGGGCACGTAGCAGTTGCCGGCGAACCACACGGATGTGGGGAGGTAGGGCAACGCTGGGAGCAGTTGCCGGCAATGCCAGACGATACTTAGAATCGCGCGTCTTTGCCGCGCGCCCGCATAGCTCAGTTGGTAGAGCACCTGATTTGTAATCAGGATGTCGGGGGTTCGATTCCCTCTGCGGGCTCCACTTGTTTTGGCAGGTAATTGCCGTCATCCAGTTAGGTACAGACCTAGATAAAGAATCCGCTCATGGAAAAGTCCCCACTCGACGCCGTCGCGACGGCGCGCAATTTTTATCAGTCGTTGGCCGGCCGTGTGATGACAGCGCGCAAGCGCACCGGAAGGCCGCTCACCTACGCGGAAAAGGTTCTGTACGCGCATTTGGCGGACCCGAATGCTGCGCTACCGGAGCGCGGCAAGTCGACGGTCGGCCTGCGGCCAGATCGCGTCGCCATGCAGGATGCAACCGCCCAGATGGCGATTCTGCAGTTCATGACAGCGGGCAGGCCCGAGACCGCGGTGCCGACGACGGTTCATTGCGATCACCTGATTCGCGCCAAGGTCGGCGCGCTCAAGGATCTGGCCGTTGCCGAGGACACCAACAGGGAGGTCTATGAGTTTCTCGCGTCCGCATCGAACAGGTATGGAATGGGGTTCTGGAAGCCCGGTTCCGGCATCATTCACCAGGTGATCCTCGAGCACTATGCGTTCCCCGGTGGCCTGATGATTGGCACCGACTCGCATACCCCGAATGCGGGCGGTCTTGGCATGGTGGCAATTGGTGTCGGCGGCGCGGATGCCGTGGACGTGATGGTCGGAATGCCGTGGGAGCTGCTATGGCCGAGGCTTATCGGCGTGCGCCTGACCGGCAAGCTATCGGGCTGGACCTCCGGCAAGGACGTGATACTCAAGCTCGCCGGCATGCTCACCGTGGCCGGCGGCACCAATAAGATTGTTGAGTACTTCGGTCCGGGAACCGAGTCGCTCTCCTGCACCGCCAAGGCAACCGTCACCAACATGGGCGCCGAGCTCGGCGCGACCACTTCGCTTTTTCCCTTCGATCAGCGCATGGCCGATTACCTACGTGCGACCGGCCGTGCTGACTGGGCGAGCCTTGCGGAAGCCCAAGCCGCGCATCTGGTGGCAGACGCCGAAGTGTTTGCAAATCCGGAAAAGTACTACGACGAGATTGTGGATATCGATCTCTCGGCGCTCGAGCCGCAAGTGGTGGGTCCGCATACCCCTGACCTGGCGCGACCGGTATCGCAGTTGCCGGCCGATGTGAAGAATGAGGGCTATCCGGCAGCGCTCAGCGCCGGACTGATCGGCTCCTGCACGAACTCTTCTTATGAGGACATTGGGCGTGCAGCTTTTATCGCGCGCGAGGCGAAGAAACATGGCCTCAAGGCACGTGTGCCACTCATGGTAACGCCTGGGTCGGAGCAGATCCGCGCCACCATCGAGCGCGACGGCTTGCTCGCGGATCTCGAGGCCATCGGCGCCACGGTGCTCGCCAATGCCTGTGGGCCGTGCATCGGGCAGTGGGAGCGAACTGATGTGACGAAGGGGGAGGCGAATTCGATAATTACGTCCTTCAACCGTAATTTCAAGGCACGCAACGACGGCAATCCCGGCACGTATGCGTTCATCGGCAGTCCCGAGGTCGTGGTGGCGTATGCGTTGGCCGGCCGGCTCGACGTGGACCCGATTGCCGACGGAATTCCGGTGGATGAAAAGCGGGTCAAGCTCCCGGCGCCAGCGGCGCAGGAATTTCCGGCCAAGGGCTATGCAGCGGGCGAGTCGGGTTATGTCGCGCCGGCGGGCGGCGCAGCGGCACAGGTGGTGGTGAGCCCGGCGAGCGAGCGGCTGGCGCTGCTCGAGCCATTCGCGCCGATTGACAAGCAGACCGGCTACCGCGACCTGCCGGTGTTGCTCAGGGCCAAGGGCAAGTGCACCACCGACCAGATTTCGCCAGCTGGCCCATGGCTCAAGTTCCGCGGTCACCTGGACCGTATCAGCGACAACATGTTTACCGGCGCGACCAACGCCTTCGCCGACAAGCCCGGTACTGGCTACAACGTGCTGACTGGAGAGACGGGAGAGACTCTTCCGGCGATTGCCCGTGCCTACAAGGCCAAGGGACTCGGTTGGGTCGCGGTGGGTGACACCAACTACGGTGAAGGCAGCTCACGCGAGCATGCCGCCATGAGCCCCCGGTTCCTCGGTGCACGGGTCGTGCTGGTGCGTGGTTTCGCCCGCATCCACGAAACCAACCTTAAGAAGCAGGGCGTTCTGCCGCTTACCTTCGCCGATCCTGCTGACTACGAGCGTATCGGTAGGGAAGACCGGCTGACCTTCGTCGGGGTTGACCGGCTGGAGCCGGGCCGGGACGTCGAGGTTCGGATCACGCATACGGACGGAAAGATTGAATCGTTCCAGGCCCGCCATAGCCTTACACGCGAGCAAATTGGCTGGTTCATGGCCGGTTCTGCGCTGAATCTGATCCGGGGGCAGCAGAAGCCATAGCAAGGGAGGGTCAGGGACCCTCTCTGGCCCTCTCAGCGAGGGGTCCGCGGACCCTTTTGTTGTCGGAAAATCAATCAACTATCCGTTGACACTGCCTTGCGCATGACGCAAAATCCGCGCCTTTCCAAATTTGGGAGGGGTTCCCGAGCGGCCAAAGGGATCAGACTGTAAATCTGACGGCTCTGCCTTCGGTGGTTCGAATCCACCCCCCTCCACCAAAGTAGAGTCGGGCGCAGAGAATAACGGCGGGTCGGGTCTCGCAGGGCGGCTGGGCGGGCACGGGTTCTTCCTCATACACACATCCATGATTTCGCGGGTGTAGTTCAATGGTAGAACCTCAGCCTTCCAAGCTGATGATGTGGGTTCGATTCCCATCACCCGCTCCAAATCGAGCCGGTGTTGACGAGTCGATAGGGTCACGCCGGAACGATGTAAAAGGTATGTGACGCCCATATAGCTCAGGCGGTAGAGCACTTCCTTGGTAAGGAAGAGGTCACCG
>DKBM01000077.1:0-16906 GCA_002451215.1 Proteobacteria bacterium UBA6900 | reverse complement strand
GCCGCGGCACGTCGCGACTTCGAGGAGCTCACGACCTATACAGCCGAAAAGCATGGCGTTGGGCGTCTTGAGGCGTGGGATATCGCCTACTACGGGGAGAAGCTGCAGCATGCCAAGTACCACTTTGCGCAGGAGGATGTGCGACCGTACTTCCCTGCTACCCGGGTCGTAACCGGAATGTTTCGGGTAGTCGAGCGGCTTTATGGCATTCGTATCGATGAGAAGCCTGATGTCGAAACCTGGCACCCGGACGTGCGCTTTTTTGAAATCCACGATGACGTCGGCGAGTTGCGTGGTCGCTTTTACCTAGATCTCTACGCGCGCGCCAACAAGCGCGGTGGTGCCTGGATGGATGACTGTATCCATCGCAAGCGCACTGCCTCGGGTGTGCAGGTGCCGGTGGCCTATCTAACCTGCAATTTTTCGCCACCGGTGGAGGGCAAGCCGGCCCTGTTTACGCACGATGAGGTGCAGACGCTGTTCCACGAGTTTGGTCACGGTTTGCACCACATGCTCACGCGCATCGACCACGTCGGCGTGTCAGGAATCAATGGGGTGGCGTGGGACGCGGTGGAATTGCCAAGCCAGTTCATGGAGAACTGGTGCTGGGAGCGCGAGGCGCTCAATCTCATCTCCGGTCATTTTGAAACGGGCGAGCCCATNNTGTTCGACATGCAGTTGCACACCGAATTCGATCCCGACGGAAGCCAGACTGTGCAGGAGTTGCTGGACTCCGTGCGCCGCGAGGTCGCGGTGGTGTTCCCGCCGGACTTCAATCGTTTTCAGAACGGCTTTTCGCACGTCTTCGCCGGTGGCTATGCAGCGGGCTACTACAGCTATAAGTGGGCGGAGGTGCTCTCGGCCGACGCCTTCGGCAAGTTCGAGGAGCGCGGTATCTTCGATGCGACGACCGGACGGGAGTTTCTGGAAAACATCCTTGAGCAGGGCGGTGCGTACGATCCGATGGAGCTGTTCGTCCGTTTTCGCGGACGAAAGCCAACCATCGATGCGTTGCTGCGCCATTCGGGGCTCGCGGCATGAAGGGAGGACTGATGCGGAACATGCTGGTGTTGGTGCTAGCGCTGGTATCGGGCAACGTGCTTGCCGAAACCGGCTATGTATCGGATCGGCTGTCAGCGCCACTGCGTTGGGCGCAAGGTGAGGCCGCGCCGCTGGTCAAGCAACTTGAGGCAGGCACACCGGTGGAGGTGCTGGAGCGTGCCGGAGCCTTTGTGCGGGTCAAGGACAAGCAGGGGGCGGAGGGCTGGCTCGAGGCGCGCCAGGTGAGTGGCGAGGCGCCGGCCCGGGCACAGCTTGCGCGCGCCAATGACGAGCTCAAGCAGTTGCGCGCGCAAGCCGCTGCCGCTGACGCGGAGCTCAAGAAGGCTCGTGCCGCCCTGGCCGAGGAAAGCGCCAAGGCAAAGAGCCTGGAAGCAAGGGCTGCCGCGTCAATTGAGCCGCCTGTCGTGACCGCCAGTGCACCGACGGTCAGCACCGCAGGCCCGCCGGGTGGCGCCGCGGCATCCGCGGAAACCGGCGGATTCTGGCGTTGGGTACTGGGTGCCTTTGCTATGCTTGGGATTGGTTTCGTGGCCGGCATACTGTGGCTGCGGGAATCCATCAAGCGCCGCTCCGGCGGCATGTACATCAGGATTTGAAACGATGATGGCGCGCACTTTATTGGTGGCACTTGGTCTGCTTGCGATCTCATTTGGTGCGAGCGCGGAGCGGCTGTACAAATGGGTCGACAAGGACGGCACTGTTCACTATGGCTCGAGCCCTCCGCCGAGCGACGTCGATGCGGAGCAAAAGAATATCCGTACTGGCAGCTCGCGCGACGCGGGTGGGCCGGACCTTAGCGACAAACCGCCCGTCGTTCTTTATATGGTTCCCAAGTGTGGTGCATGCGATGAAGCGCGTACCTATCTCAACAAGCGCGGCGTTCCGTTTGCTGACAAGAATGTTGATGGGGACCCCAAAGCGCAGGAAGAGCTCAGGAAGAAGAGTGGTGGCCTCTCGGTGCCGACGATTACGATCGGTGAGAAAGTGATGCGTGGTTATATGGAATCGCTGCTCGAGGGCGAGCTGGATAATGCCGGCTATCCGAAGGTCGTAGCAGAGGGAGAAAAGAAGCAAGGCGAAGGAGAGGAATCCACAGGATTCCGTGCCCCGACGCGCTGAGCGCGGCACCCGCCCCGCGCCCGCGGGGTGATGCATGAAACTCGCGACCTGGAACGTGAATTCGTTACGCGTGCGCCTGCCGCAGGTGCTCGAGTGGCTCGCGCGCGAGATGCCGGATGTGCTGTGCCTGCAAGAGACCAAGGTTCCCGACGAGGAGTTTCCCGAAGCCGCCATCCGCGAGGCGGGTTATTTCGCCGCCTTCACCGGGCAGAAAACCTACAATGGTGTCGCGCTGCTGAGCCGCCAGCCAGCCACGGCGCTGTTGCGCGAGTTGCCGGGCGTCGACAACGCGCAGCGCCGGTTCCTTGCCGCGGATCTTGATGGAATACGCGTGATCAATGTGTATGTACCGAACGGCGAATCAGTGGACTCGGAAAAGTACCGTTTCAAGCTCGCCTGGCTCGAGACACTCACTTCGTATCTGCGTGCCGAGCTCGCCGCACATCCGCGGCTTGCAGTGCTCGGGGATTTCAACATTGCCCCAGAAGATCGCGATGTGCACGATCCGCAGTCCTGGCAGGGCCAAGTGCTGTTCAGCAAGCCGGAGCGCGCGGCCCTGGCGGGCTTGTTTGCGCTCGGGCTAAAGGACAGTTTCCGGCTGTTCGAGCAGGCGGAGGCGAGCTTCAGTTGGTGGGACTATCGCCAAGGCGCATTTCGGCGCAACCGCGGGCTTCGCATCGATCACATTCTCGCGAGTCCGGAGCTTGCCGGCGTTTGTCGCGTCTGCCGTATCGACGTCGAACCGCGCCGTGCCGAGCGCCCCTCAGACCACGCACCGGTAGTCGCCGAATTCGCACCTCGCTAGCGGATCGCCCATCAGTGCCTTGCGGACTGGGGCGTCGCCAGATCGGATAAGACTTCTCCGGCGACGCCGTGACTGGCTGAACCAAGCCCTACGTGTCCTTTGCCGGTGCCGCGACTCCCTCGAAAACAATTGCGTCGTCTCGGCGCGCTGGCGGAGAGGTTAGCGCTTCGGTCGATTCGTGTGGCTCCTTCACCGTGCTGTCACCACTACTGGTCTTTTGCCCAGCGCTTGACCGGGGAGTTGATGTAGATGATAATCATTCGCATATAGATTTGCGGTGTGATGGCTTGGTGTTGCCGGCGGGTTCGCCTTGCGCGCCTTGCTCCACATGTAACTGATCCTGATCAGGAAGTTGTCAACCTGATTGCCGCATCGACTGTTCTACTCAATTCCGGAGGTTCCGCTGTCATGGCTGTTGGTATTCGAATGTTTTTGGTCGCGACATTCCTGTTGTTCGCGCTCAACACGGCTGTCGTTCGTGCTGCCGACGAGATTGTGGTCTATTCGGCGCGCAACGAGCAGCTCATCAAGCCCTTGTTCGATGCGTATAGCAAGGAGACCGGGACCGCGATTCGCTTCACTACCGACAAGGAAGGCCCGTTGTTGGCCAAGCTGAAGGCCGAGGGAGCCAATACACCGGCCGATCTGCTGCTCACCGTGGATGCGGGAAACCTCTGGCTCGCGGCGAAGGAAGGCGTGCTGGCGAGGGTTGATTCCAAGGTTCTCAACCAGAACATCCCAGCGCACCTGCGCGATCCGGGCAACCAATGGTTTGGTCTGTCTGTCCGTGCGCGAACCATCGTCTACAGTACTGCGCGCGTGAAGCCCACCGATCTTTCCACCTACGAGGGGCTGGCACACGGGAAGTGGAACAAGCGCCTATGCCTGCGCACGTCCAAGAAGGTATACAACCAATCGCTGGTGGCGATGATGATCGCGCGACTTGGAGAATCGCAGACGGAAAAGGTTGTTCGCGGCTGGGTTGCCAACCTTGCGACTGACCCGCTGCCTGATGACACCAAGGTGATGCAAGCGATTGCCGCCGGCCAGTGCGACGTTGGAATCGTCAATACCTATTACTTCGGGCGCCTCATGAAGAAGGTGCCCAGTCTCAAGCTCGCTTTGTTCTGGCCGAACCAGAATGATAGCGGTGTTCACGTCAATATATCCGGCGCGGGTGTCACGACCCACGCGAAGCATCGCGCAGCCGCGGTGAAATTCCTCGAGTGGCTGTCCGGCCCGAAGGCGCAACGCATGTTCGCCGACGCGAACCTCGAGTATCCGGCCAACCTCAAGGTACCTGCCAATCCGGCGGTTGCCGCCTGGGGTCGCTTCAAGCAGGACACTATCAACGTTGCCGAGGCTGGCAAGCGCCAGGCCCAGGCAGTGATGTTGATGGACCGGGCCGGCTACAGGTAGGCCGTCCCTCACGTTCACGCTCGCGCACGACTGTGACGGCTGCCGGCAGCAACGTCGTGAACCGCGAAGCCGCGCCACGCGGCATCGCCACGTGGTTGAACGTCAACGTACGTCTCTGGCAAGCGGCGAGTCTTCTCGTCGCGAGCATCGTGGCCGCGCCGATCCTCGTGCTGGCATCGACTTGGTTGGTGCCTGCAGGCGATGTCTGGCGCCACCTCGCCGAGACCGTTCTGCCGGGATTGCTGATTAATACGATCGTGTTGTTGATCGGCGTCGGCGTCGGCGTTGCGGTGCTGGGCATCGCGCTGGCCTGGCTCGTGAGCGTCTGCGATTTTCCCGGGCGGCGCGTCTTCGACTGGGCGCTGATGCTGCCGCTCGCCATTCCGGCCTATGTGCTCGCCTTCGTGGCTGTCGCGCTGCTCGATTTCAGCGGTCCGCTCCAGAGCTGGATGCGCGCGAGTTTCGGCTTTACCGGCACGCTTCCCCCAATTCGTTCCGCGGGTGGCGTCATACTGGTTATGGTGCTGACCTTCTACCCATATGTGTACATGCTGGCGCGGGCGGCTTTTCTCGCTCAGGGCCGCAGCCAGCTGGAGACCGCGCGCGTCTATGGCCAGCCGCCGATTGCCGCGTTTTTCAAGGTGGCGTTACCGATGGCGCGACCGGCGATTGCCGCCGGCGTGGCACTCGCACTGATGGAGGCGCTGGCGGATTTTGGGGCGGTGGCGGTCTTCAACTACGACACCTTCACCACGGCGATCTACAAGGCATGGCAGGGGCTATTCAGTCTCTCCGCCGCAGCGCAACTCGCGACCCTGCTGTTGCTTTTCGTGGCACTCACTCTTTTTGGCGAGCACTATAGCCGCGGCCAGGCGCGTTACACGCCTTCGGGCCGTCGCACGCGCGAGGCGCGCTACCGACTGACGGGCTGGCGCGCCACCGCCGCCACGCTTGCCTGCGGTGCGACGCTGCTCGTGGCATTCGTCGTACCGGTTGCCCAACTCGTTTGGTGGGTGCTGCAGACCGCCCTCGGCGATCTCGATATGCGCTATTTGCGATTCTTTGGGAACACGCTCTTGCTCGGCGCGACCGCCGCGGTGGTTACGACGCTTGCGGCGCTGCTCCTTGCCTACACCTATCGTCTGAAGCCCGATCGCCTCATTCGCGGTGCTGTGCGCTTTGCCACATTGGGCTACGCCTTGCCCGGATCGGTGCTTGCGGTCGGGATCATGCTGTCCTTCGTGTGGATCGATTCACGCATGGCCNNGTGCGCTTCATGGCCGTCGCACATGGGCCTATCGATTCAAGCTTCGAGCGAATCCGCCCGTCGTTCTGGCAGGCAGCGCGCTCGCTCGGTGCCTCGAACTGGGAAATTCTCTGGCGTGTGTCGATTCCGCTGCTGCGCACCGGCCTCCTGTCCGCCGGTCTCCTCGTGTTCGTCGAGGTAATGAAGGAGATGCCGGCCACGCTGCTGCTGCGGCCGTTCGGCTGGGACACGCTTGCGACGCGCATTTTCGAGATGACTTCGGAGGGTGAGTGGGAGCGTGCCGCGTTGCCGGCGGTGACGCTGGTGATCGCGGGCCTGATTCCTGTCCTGATGTTGGTGCGGCGCTCCGCCACGCAGCAGCACTGATCGGTAAAGGGAAACGCGCGCTCCATTGCGTGTTTCGTCGATGCTATTAAGGTGAGGGTTGCGCGCCAGGGATGACGCGTTTGCGGCTTGGCGCACCCGGGGGGCTGCGCTATAGTGCCCGCCTCGACGCCACCCCGCGGGAGAGACCTCACTCAGTGTGAGGCGCCGAAGGCGCAACCGCCCGGAATCGCTCAGGCAAAAGGACCGCGGGAAGCATTCGTCGACTCTGGAGAGCGACCGGCCCGATTTGTAGCGGCGCCTGGTCCACCGAAGGGGCTCAAGCTCTCAGGTTACCGGACAGAGGGGCGATGGCCATCCAGGCCATCGCCCTGCTTGTTAACACCGGGACATTCATGGGTAACCGCACACCGCTGTACGACACGCACGTCAGGCTCGGCGCCAAGATCGTCGACTTCGGTGGCTGGGACATGCCGCTGCACTACGGCTCGCAGATCGAAGAGCATCACAAGGTGCGGCAGGATGCGGGCATGTTCGATGTTTCGCATATGGTCGTGTCGGATCTTAAAGGTCCACGCGCCCGCGAATTTCTGAAAATTCTGCTCGCCAATAACGTCGACAAGCTGAAGACCAAGGGCCGCGCCCTCTACAGCTGCATGCTCAACAGCAAGGGCGGTGTGATCGACGACCTCATCGTTTATTACCTCGACGATAGTTGGTTCCGGATCGTTTCCAATGCCGCCACGCGCGATAAGGATCTGGCCTGGATCGGCGCGGCAGCCAAGGAGTTTGAAGTTGTCGTGACGGAGCGCCCAGAGCTGGCGATGATTGCCGTGCAGGGCCCAAACGCGAAAGAGAAGACCTATGCGGCACTCGGCGAGAACCTGCGCGAGACGGCAGGTGTCCTCAAGCCATTCCACTCGGTCACTATCGGTGAGTTGATGATCGCGACCACCGGCTATACCGGTGAGGAGGGTTTCGAGATTATCCTGCCAGCCAAGGCCGCGACCTTTACCTGGCAGATGCTGCTCGATGCCGGTGTCGCGCCTTGCGGTCTCGGTGCACGCGATACGCTGCGACTTGAGGCAGGCATGAATCTCTACGGTTCCGACATGGACGAGACCACCACGCCGCTGGAGTCCGGACTTGCCTGGACGGTGGCGCTGGAGCCCGCGGAGCGAAATTTCATGGGGCGCGAGGTGCTCGACAAGCAGCTGGCCGCCGGCGTACCGCGCCAGTTGGTAGGGCTTGTGCTGGAAGGCAAGGGCGTGCTGCGCAATCACCAGAAGGTGCTGTGCGGTGCGGCCGGTGAAGGAGAAATTACCAGCGGCAGCTTCTCGCCCACGCTCAACCAGGCAGTTGCACTGGCGCGCGTGCCGTCCGCCGTCAAGATCGGCGACCGGCTCACGGTCGACCTGCGCGGCAAACCGGCCGCGGTCCGGGTAGTGAAGTATCCGTTCGTTCGCAACGGCAAGAGCTGTCTTAGCTAAGGGGAGGAGCAAATGAGCAACATTCCGAGCGATCTCAAGTACACCAAGTCGCACGAGTGGGTGAAGTCCAATAGTGATGGCACTGTGACCGTCGGCATCACCGATCACGCCCAGGGCCTGATGGGCGACATGGTCTATGTCGATCTGCCGCAGTCCGGGGTCGCGGTGACGGCCGGCAAGGAGTGCGGGGTGGTCGAGTCGGTCAAGGCGGCCTCCGATATTTATGCGCCGGTGAGTGGCGAGGTGATCGAGTCGAATGCCGCGCTCGCAGATGCACCGGAATCGGTCAACAAGGATTGCTACGGCGCCGGNNGAGAGTCACTGATAGAAATCTATTTCTTCCAGGCCTGTCATGCCATTCATCCCGCACACCGAATCCGATATTCACGCGATGCTGAAGAGCATCGGCGCAAAATCAATTGACGATCTGTTCGACGAGATTCCGAAGCAACTGCGTGCCGGCAAGCTCACGCAGGTGCCAGAGGGCTTGAGTGAGATGCAGGTAACGCGGCTGATGCAGGAGCGCGCGCAACAGGACGGGCACTATCTCAATTTCATTGGTGCCGGCGCCTACGAACATCACATCCCGGCAGCGGTGTGGGAGATTGTGACGCGCGGCGAGTTCTATTCGGCCTACACGCCCTATCAGGCCGAGGCCTCGCAGGGCACGCTGCAGCTGCTCTACGAGTACCAGACCATGATGGCTTCGCTTACCGGCATGGACATCTCGAACGCCTCGCTCTACGACGGCGCCTCGGGGCTGGCCGAAGCAGTACTCATGGCGGTGCGCGCCCACAAGAAGGCCCGCAAGATCCTCATGCCGCGCACGGTGCATCCGATCTACCGGAGCGTGGTGGACGCGATCGTCGCCAACCAGAACATCGAGATCGTCGAAGTGCCGTTCGATAACGTCGGCGGATACGTCGCGCCCGATTCGCTTAGCTCATTCGCCGGCGGTGAGTACGCAGCGCTGGTGATTCCGCAGCCCAACTTCTTTGGCGTGCTGGAGGAGGTCGACGCGCTTACTGACTGGGCGCATGCCAACAACATGTTGGCGATCGCGCTGGTGAATCCGACCTCGCTCGCCATCCTCAAGGCCCCGGGCGAGTGGGGCGCGAAGGGAGCCGATATCGCCGCTGGCGAAGGCCAGCCGCTCGGCGCACCGCTCTCCTCGGGCGGACCGTATTTCGGTTTCATGGCGTGCAAGGAGCCGCTGGTGCGGCAAATGCCGGGCCGCATTATCGGACGCACCGTCGACAAGGACGGCAAACCGGGTTTCACGCTGACGCTGCAGGCGCGCGAGCAACATATCCGTCGCTCCAAGGCCACCTCAAATATCTGCACCAATCAGGGGCTGATCGTCACGGCAGCCACCATATATATGTCTCTGCTCGGCCCCGAGGGCCTCGAGCGCGTGGCGGCCGCCTGCCACGCGAATACGCTCGCCACGATCGAGAAGCTCACCGCTATCAAGGGCGTCAGCCGCGTTTTCAATCGTCCGGTATTCCACGAGGCCGTGCTGCGGCTCGACATGCCGGTGGCCGATGCGCTGCGCGCGCTCGAGCCGCAGGGCATCCTCGGTGGCTTCGATCTGGCGGACCACTATCCGGAACTCGGACAGGCTCTGCTCATCTGCGCTACCGAGACACGCTCGCCGGCAGACATCGACCAGTATGCGTTCCACCTGGAGCGCGTCGTCAGCAAACGCAGGCTCGACCCGCCCTGCGCCGTGAAGGCTAACCCCGTCTGAATTCATCAGGAGACCAAGCCATGGCCGATGTCCTCTTCAAAGGAACCCCCGCCCATACCAGCGGTGAGCTGCCTAAGGTCGGCAGCAAGGCGCCAGATTTCAAACTCACCGCAGGTGACCTGTCAGATGTCACGCTCGCGAATTTCAAGGGCAAGAAGAAACTGCTCAGCATCGCGCATTCCCTCGATACCGGAACCTGCGCCGCCGCGACCAAGCGCTTCAACGACTTCGCGAAGAATCGCCCGGATGTGGTGGTGCTGGTGGTTACCGCCGATCTCCCGTTTGCCCAGGCGCGTTTTTGCACCGGCGAGAACCTCAAGAACGTCGTGACGCTTTCGATGATGCGTGACCGGCACTTCGCCAAGGATTACGGCGTGCTGCTGACCGACAGCCCGATCGCCGGCCTCACTGCGCGCTCCACACTGGTCCTCGACGAGAACGACAAGGTGCTCTACACGCAACTGGGCCCCGAGATCACCGCCGAGCCGGACTACGACAAGGCGTTCGCGGCACTCAAATAGCGCAGTTCGCAGGAGGTTCCTCATGGCCAACATCACGCATCGCGGAAATCCGGTTCACACCATCGGCGAGCTGCCCGCGGTCGGCAGCCAGGCGCCGGATTTCCGGCTCACCGACGCGAACCTGACAGATGTGTCGCTCGCCGATTTCAAGGGAAAGAAGAAGCTGCTCAATATCTTTCCGAGCATCGATACCCCGACCTGTGCATTGTCGACGCGCAAGTTCAATGAGCATGCCGCAAAACATCCGGATGTCGCCATCATCATGGTCTCGGCGGACCTGCCGTTCGCGCAACAGCACTTCTGCAATGTCGAGAACACACACAACGTGAAGACGCTCTCGATGATGCGGGATCGCAACTTTGCCAAGGACTATGGGGTATTGCTGCTCGATGGTCTGTATCGGGGCATCACGGCGCGCGCCATTGTGGTTATCGACGAGAACGACAAGGTCGTGCACACCGAACTCGTGCCGGAGATCCGGCAGGAGCCGAATTACGAGGCCGCATTGGCGGCGCTCAAATAGCCACAGTCAGGAATAGCCAAGAGAGTCAGGGCATGCTGATCTTCGAACATTCTCAATCGGGCCGACGTAACTACTCGCAAGCCCCACTCGCAAAGAGCGAGCTGAAGGAGATTCCGGACAAGTTGCGCCGAAGCAAACGTCCGCTATTGCCGGAAGTCTCCGAGTTGCAGGCGGTGCGGCATTTCACGCGTCTTTCGCAGAAGAACTTCTCGATCGACACGCACTTCTATCCGCTCGGCTCCTGCACCATGAAGTACAACCCGCGGGCGTGCAACAAACTCGCGATGCTGCCGCAATTGCTCGGCCGCCATCCGCACGCGCCGGAGTCCACCGGGCAGGGGTTTCTCGCCTGCATGTACGAGCTGCAGGAGATGCTGAAGGACGTCACCGGCATGAAGGGGGTGTCGCTCACACCACTTGCCGGCGCGCAGGGTGAGTTTGCCGGCGTGGCGATGATCCGCGCCTATCACGAGTCGCGCGGCGACAGGGCGCGCACCGAAATACTGGTGCCGGATGCCGCCCACGGCACTAACCCGGCGACCGCGGTGATGTGCGGCTACACGGTGCGCGAGATTCCAACCGACGCCAACGGTGATGTTGAAATCGAAGCGCTCCAGGCCGCAGTCGGACCGCAAACCGCTGGGCTCATGCTTACTAACCCGTCCACGCTCGGTGTGTTTGAACGCAAGATCCAGGAAATCGCGAAAATCGTCCACACCGCCGGCGGGCTGCTTTATTACGATGGCGCAAACCTGAACGCCATTCTCGGGCGCGTGAAGCCGGGCGACATGGGATTCGACGTGATCCACATGAATCTGCACAAGACGTTCTCCACGCCCCACGGTGGCGGCGGCCCGGGTGCCGGGCCGGTGGCTGCGAATGATCGGCTGGTGCCATTCTTGCCGGTGCCAATGGTTGGACGCATCCAGGACAAGTACTTCTGGGAAACGGAGAAGACGCGTCCGCAGACTATCGGGCGGCTCAGCGCCAATATGGGCAACGCCGGCGTGTTGCTGCGCGCCTATGTGTACGCACGGCTGCTGGGGCGCGAGGGCATGCACCGGGTGGCAGAATTCTCGACGCTGAACGCCAACTACATCATGGTCGAGCTGAAGCGCCGTGGTTTCGACATGGCCTTCCCAAACCGTCGCGCCACACACGAGTTCGTGCTGACGCTGAAGAAGCTCAAGGACGAGACGGGCGTTACGGCCATGGATTTTGCCAAGCGCCTGCTCGACAAGGGTTTCCACGCGCCGACCACTTATTTCCCTCTGCTGGTGCCAGAGTGCCACCTGATCGAGCCGACCGAGACCGAGCCGAAGGAAGAACTCGACCGCTTCATTGCCGCCATGGAAGAGATCCTGCGCGAGGCGCGCGAGAGCCCGGACGTTGTGAAGGGCGCGCCGCACACCATGCCGGTGAAGCGCCTCGACGACGTGCGGGCAGCACGCGAGCTCGACCTTACCTGGAAGTCGTAGCAGTCGTCGCGTCGCCGCCCGACGCAAGGCTGGGGGGAAAGGGAAGCAACACATGGGTTTGGGACGCAAGCTGCTCGACAGTGCCAGCGACCTCGCGCGTATCACGCGCGCGGGAGCTCATTCAGCTAGGGGTTTCAGCGCCGCAATGGACAATGAAGCGGCGTTTCGGCAAGAAATCATTGTGTTCGTGATCCTCGCACCGCTTGGATGGTGGCTTGGCGCGGACGGGGTCGAGCGCAGCCTGCTTGTCGGGAGCCTCGTACTGGTGCTTATCGTAGAGCTGCTCAACAGTTCGGTCGAGGTGACCATTGACCGCATTGGCAAGGAGCGCCACAAGCTTTCCGGGCGTGCCAAGGACATGGGCTCGGCGGCGGTGCTGCTGTCGCTTCTGCTGGTTGTGTTCGTTTGGGCGTCTATCCTCGTGCCGCGCTACCTGTAGAAGCGCTCTGGCACTGCCGCAGGCACTTTGCTGGGAGTGCAGGCACGATCCGCTTATAATCGCTGCCTCTTTGCCTTTCGGGTCGCCGCGTGCTCGAGTCCGTCAACAAGCTCTTCAACCATCCAGGGGTGCGCCGCGTNNGAGTGGCTTTGGCCGGCGCTCGCTATTTCGCTCGCGGGCGAGCTCATTCAGGTGTGGGCATTTGCCGCGTTGGTAAAGAACGACATGCTCACGGCGCGTGGGCCTTACGTGCTGGTGCGCAACCCCATGTACCTCGGGCGCTTCGTGATGATGCTCGGCATCGTGTTGCTGCCCGGCAATCCGTACATCGCCGGCGCATTCGCGGTAATTTATTACTTCTATATGTACAACCGTGTGGCGCGTGAAGAGCGGCGTCTTGATCCACTGCTTGGCGAGCCGTACCGGGCGTATTGCCGGCGAACCAATCGCTTCTTGCCGACGCTCTCGCGGCTTGCGGACCCGAATCTGCGGTTCTTCAGCTGGGAAGTGCTGGTACGCAATAACGGCCAGTGGAACCTGCTCGGTACGCTGGTCGCGTACGCCCTGATCGCTGCCTACGTTCTCTATCGTCATTGAGCCACTGCCTTACATCTGGCTCGGTGGGTCAACCAAGCGCTCCAAAGCTTTCCCTTTCAAAATCCTGTTTGTTAAGCAATACCTAAGATGCAGCGCCTAGAGTGACGCAGATGCGTTTTGCAAATCCTTCTCGCGCTTGTTTCACGTTGATATGTGCGGCGTGAACTCGCTTGGTTTCGCCAACTTGGAGTGCCGGCTGTGCGACGCTTTGTTCTTTGCGCAGATGATTTCGCGCTAAGCGATCCAGTGTCCGGAGCAATTGTCGACCTTGTCGATAAAGAGCGATTGGGAGCCGTAAGCTGCCTCGTTACCTCTGTTCACTGGCGCACGCATGCGGCCGAACTGCGTCACCGTGGCAAGCGTGTCGACGTCGGACTCCATCTCAATCTGATTGCCGACGAGATGTTACATCATGATCCCGGCTATCGATCCGCACTTGGTAGCTACCCAACGCTGCCGGTGCTGATTCTCCGATCGCAGCTGCGCCTGCTCGATCGTCAACAGATTGCCGTTGAGATCGAGCATCAACTTGACCGCTTCGTTGATGAATTTGGTGCGCTACCCGACTTTGTCGACGGTCATCGCCATGTTCACCAATTACCCGTCGTTCGTGATGCGCTGTTGGACGTTTATCGAAAGCGCCTCGCTGATCGGAGCTGTTACGTCCGGAACGTGCGGCGCGTGATTCACAGCCGCAGTGCGCAATTCAAGGCACGGGTCGTGGCGGCGCTCGGGGCGGGGCGTTTGGAGGCGGACCTGCTCGCGGAACGGATTCCCCACAACAGGCGCTTCGGTGGAATCTACGATTTCTCGCCGGACGCGGACTTCTCCGGGCTCATGCGCGCGTGGTTATCGCAAGTCGAAGATTCGGACCTGATCATGTGCCATCCCGCGCGCGACGACACCACCGCTGCTGATCCGATCGGAGCGGCTCGTAGTCGCGAGTATGCATACTTGAAAAGCGACACCTTCACTGTCGATTGCGAGCGCGCGTCCGTGCGACCAGGCAGATTCCGCGACCGGTCTGGCGTGGGGACGAGCGTGTTTGCACGGAACGACCGACATGACTGAGCAGGCCCATAACGAAAGGCGCCTGGCGTGGGCTGCGCTGCTTGCGCTGCTGATTTGGTTCGTCTTTCTTCTTGGGATGCGGCCGCTTAACGTTCCGGACGAAGGACGTTATGCGGAAATCGCTCGCGAGATGCTGATTTCCGGTGACTATGTTACGCCCCGGGTGAATGGCGTCGTCTTTTTGGACAAGCCACCATTCCACTACTGGTTATCCAGTCTCTCGCTGCGAGCGTTTGGTGTGCACGAGTGGTCGATACGCCTGGTGTCCGCATTGTTCGGACTGCTCGGATGCGGGCTGACATTCGTCCTCAGCCGGCGGGTGTTTGGCCCGCGCGCGGCGTGGCTTTCGGTAGCGGTGCTGGCAAGCAGCCCCCTCTACTTCCTCGCCAGCCAATATGCTGACATGAACCTGACCGTTGCCGTGTTGATCACCGCAGCGCTATCGTGTTTTCTGCTCGGGACGTTGCATCCCTGGGGCGACCCACGCCGTCGCTACCTCATGTGGTTGGCGTACCTGAGCGCCGCGCTTGCGACCCTTACCAAGGGACTGATCGGCATCGTGTTCCCGATGGCCGTCATTGGCCTCTGGATCCTCTTGCGTCGGGACTGGAAGCTGATCGCCCAGATGTACCTTCCGAGCGGTATGGCGATTTACCTTGTCGTCACCATTCCGTGGTTCGCGCTGGCGCAACGGGCCAACCCGGACTTCCTGCACTTCTTCTTCGTCTACCAGCATTTCTCCCGGTTCTCGGGTTCGGGATACAACAATCCGAACCCGGTCTGGTTCTATCTGCCGGTTGTACTGATGGGGATGTTTCCATGGACATTCGCCGTGGGGCATGCCTTCGTAAAGTCGCTTGGCGCAGTTCGTCGTTCCCCGCAGCAGGAGGGCGCCACTCTCTATTTGCTGATCTGGGTGCTGTTTGTACTCGGGTTCTTCTCCATACCTCAATCGAAAATTGTTGGCTACATTCTGCCTCTGGTAGCCCCGCTAGCGGTGCTGACGGGGGCGTTGCTTGCGAACTTGCTTGAAGGTCGTGCGGCCCAGCGTTCCGCACGAGTCCATCCATTTCTCTACAGTGCGCTTGCGACTGTGCTCGGGGTCGGCATGTTCATTGCGGCATCGCACCTACCGCGAAAGATCGCCGGCATTCCTGACATCGGCCGGGAGGCTATTCGGATTGGCTCGTTCCTGCTCATGAGCGCGCTGGCAGTGGCCGCTGTCGCGCAATTGCGGCGACTCCGGCTAGCCTGGGGCGGAATGTTGGTGAGCAGCTTTGTGCTTGTTCTGGCCATCGTCCACGTCGTCGGCAAGATCTCGCCACACAGCATCAAGCCGCTGGCTCTTGAGCTGCGAACGATGATCCGGCCAGAAGACGTCGTAGCAACGTATCAGGAATACTATCAGGACCTGCCGGTCTATCTCGGTCAAACCCGTCCTATCGTAGTCGTGGCCGAACTGCCAGAATCGTCATCGCAGACTCGCGATAACTGGAAGCGCGAGTTCAGGTTGGGTCTTGAGCAGGACCCCCGTGCGCAGGCCTGGATCGTGGGTGACGACTGGCTGGAACGCGCCGCGCGCGCGGAACGGCGTCTTTTCGTGGTCGGCCCAACTCACCTGTCCGAAGATCTGCGCGCGCGCTACCGTCTGTACTTGGTCAAGACCCACGGTGATACAGCGATCTTCAGCAATCGCCAGGTTCCTCTAGCGGAAAGCCCAGAACTTACCAAGTAGGAACGTAATCGGAGTAACGCAAATGAGCACCAGCGTAAGTGCCACGAGATATGGCAGCGGTGTGAACTGCAGCAACAAGTAGAACATCGCCTCGTTCATCGCAAGGCTGGAAGTCGCCGTGAGCAGGAAGCGTGACGCAGCGACTGGATGGGACGCCTGGGTGCCACGGAATGTCCAGTAACGATGGCCGAAGTAACTCACCTGAAACCCCGCCATGAATCCCAGGATATTCGCGCTGAGCGGATGCAGGCCGAGCTCCACGAGCAGGAACACACCGGACAGATGAACCGCTGCAGCAAGGGTGCCAACGATACCGAACGCGAAGAGCTGTCGAATCACGATCTTGGGGCGTCAGATGCGTCGCCTCTGCTTCCGAAACCATGCTTGCGGGCCACGAGGTAGAGGGGCCGCTGTTTTACTTCGTTGTAGATACGCCCGATATACTCGCCGAGAATGCCGATCGACAGCAGCTGTACGCCTCCGAAAAACATCAGAGCCGCGGCCAACGTGGCCCAGCCGGGAACGGTGTCTCCGATGACCAGCGTTTCGAATACGATCCAGACCGCATACAGTAGCGAGATCGCGGAAACGACTGCACCGATGAGGCCCCAGATCCTCAAGGGGAGTTCGGAAAACGATGTAATTCCTGTAAGCGCCAATGCCGCGAGCCTGCGCGGGTTGAAGCTTGACCGGCCAGCGGTTCGCTCATCGACGGAGAATGGAACGCCAATAGTCTTGAACCCAACCCAGGGAAACAAACCTTTGATGAACCGGCTGCGCTCGGGAAGCGAGCGCAGGGCGTCGACTACCTTCCGGTCCATCAACCGATAGTCGCTCGCGTCAAATGTGACTTTTGTCTGCGACAGTCCGGAGAGCATTTTGTAGAAAATGCGGGTTCCCCAGCGCCGACTCAACGAGGTGTCGTCGCGATGAGTATGTACCGCGTAGACCATGTCGTAGCCCTCGCGCCAACGTTCCAGCATCGCGGTGATGAGGCTGGGCGGGTGCTGCAGGTCAGCGTCGATCAGAATCACGACATCACCCGTCGCATGGTCCAACCCCGCCATGATGGCGTTCTCTCTACCAAAGTTGCGTGACAGCTGGACAAGTCGGACCGGATAGCTTGTGGCGGCGCGGATCGCTGCTTCGGCGGTACCATCCTGGCTACCGTCGTCGACGACTATGACCTCATAGGGCAATCCAATCTGGCGCAAGCGCTGATCCAGAGCGGCCACCAGCGGCTCAATGTTGGCCGCCTCGTTGTAGGCCGGCGCAACACAGGAGATGTACGGTCTATCGGGCCTGG
>DKBM01000057.1:0-6409 GCA_002451215.1 Proteobacteria bacterium UBA6900 | reverse complement strand
GAAGCGCAGTGCGCGACGATAACGCGCACCCCGTGCCCGAGCGCCCGGCGCAGCCGCAGTGGATTGTTGAACTCGTCGTGCGCACCGCCGTGCACGGCAAGTTCCTTGCCGCCATGTGAGAGCAGCGGCACGTCGAGTCGTGCCAGCGCTGCGTAGAACGGATCGCAACGCGGCGCGGCCGGATCAATCCCCATCGCCGAGGGAAGCCATTTGACGGCGCGGGCACCGTCGCGCACCACCGCTTCGATCTGCGTCACGCAATCGGGTTGATACGGGTGGATCGAGGCGATCCACTCGAACTGCGCCGGGTAGCGGCGCGCCAGATCGCGCGCCGCCGCATTCGAGGAATAGTAGGCACTGCTTGCGAGATCGACGGCTCCAGTCTCGTCATGATGATGCGCAAACGCGAGCAACATGACCTTGTTGCCGGCGGGCAGCTCGGCCTGCAAGCGCAGCAGCCGCGCGAGAAAATCCTCATCGACATGGCCCTGGCGCTCGGCGCAGCTCGCGTTCTGGTAGAAGACGCGCTGCAGGTACTGAACCGGATGCCAGAGACTTTGCATCGCCGGCGTGATCCATAGCCCGCCGTTGCTGTCCCCGACGCCGATCAGATGCACGTGGCAGTCCCAGAATGCCGCGGGATCGATGCCATCCCAGGCCGCGCGCACGATGTCGTGATCGGCGAGCGCTCTTGGCAGGCCATCGAGGCAGGGATTCCACAGGCCCTCCTCCAAAGAGAGCGGCCACGCCGAGAGGCCGAGCGCGCCGCTCGCCATCAGGAACTGGCGGCGATTCATGCATAACCCTGCATGAGCGCAGGGAGTCGCGACTCGATGAGCCGGTATACCTCACCCTCATCGATCGTTCCGTCAGCCAGGCGCGGCAGCATGTCGAGTGTAATGATATGAACCGGGTCACTGCTCGGGTCACGCGTCTTGGCGCGCGCACGCGCGAGATACGCCTCGAGACTCGCGTCGGCCCAGGTCGTCACCAACACCACGCATTCGCCTTGGCGAAAATCGGGCAGCGCGAGCGCGTGATGCGCGCCGTCGGGCCAGAGTTCTGCGGCCAGCGCCTCGACCTCCTCGAGCGAGACCCATCGCGCGCCAACGCGCGCCATGTGGCGCCGCTCGCCGATGCGCCGGAGATAATCCTCGCCATCGACCGTCATGAGCTCGCCGGTATCGAACCATCCCGGGCCAGCTTCACAGGCGGGCGGCTGGATCTCATCCGGCCGCTCACTGGCGAGATAGCCGAGCATCAGGTTCGGCCCGCGTATCGCGAGTCGCCCTCCCACGCTGATCCCAGGCACCGGGATGAAGCGATGCTCGATACCCGGCATCAGTCGGCCAAGCGTTCCAGCGCGATCATCCATCGGCGTGTTGGTTGAAATGAGCGGCGCGGCCTCGGTCGCGCCGAAACCCTCGAAGATTCGCAGGCCAAAGCGCTCTGCCCAGCGCTGGCGCGTATACGCGCGCACCGGCTCGCCTCCCGCGAATACGTAGCGCACGCTGAAAAAATCGTAGGGATGCGCGTAGCGCGCATAGCCGGCGAGAAAAGTATTGGTGCCGAACAGGATGGTAGCGTTCACCGCATAGGCCATCTCCGGAACAATGCGGAAATGCAGCGCCGAGGGATACAGGAACACCTTCACGCCCGAGACAAGCCCGAGCAGCGTACCGGTAGTGAGGCCGATTGCCGTGTAGAGCGGCAACGCATTGAAGATTACGTCCTGGGCACCGAAATCGACGCGCGCCGCCGCCTGCGCGGCGTTGGCGAGCAGGTTGGCGTGGGAAAGCACCACGCCCCGAGGCTTGCCATCGGCGCCGTTGACGAACAGCACCGCGGCGGGCTCGTCGGCACGGGCATCCTCGCCGCGGCGCGAGACGAGCCGCGCGGCCAGCAGGCGCGCATGGCCCGCGAGCCGATCGAGCGGGCCGGCCCGGTCGCGCAAGTCCTCAAGGTACACAATACGGTAGTGCTCCTTCAGCGCATCGATGAGCTTGCCCAGGCGCGCCGCCGCGATGAAGGTCCGTGACGTGATGACGCAACCGATCCCGGCTGCGGTGCACGCGGCTCGCAACGCCGTGGCATCCTCGGTGTAGTCGAGCATGGCCGGCACACGCCCGCGCGCATGCAGGCCGACCAGGGCGTACAGAGTCGCGACACTCCCTGGCATCAACACACCGACCACTTCGCCCCGGTGGGTGCTGCGGGCCATGAGACCGCCCAGCGTCCAGCCGCGCGACAGCAGCCGCGCATACGTCGCCGGCCGGCGATCGATATCCTCGGCAATTTCATGCCTTCCGCCATGCACCAGTCGCGCCTCGAGCAGCGCCCCGGCGAGCGTGCGGCGGTAATTGGCGGTGCGGAACATGAGCTCCGTCATGAGGTCGGCAAGCTGCTGGCCGACGACCTTGCGCCGTGCCCGTCCGCGCATGTCGGCCGGTGCCTCGAGGCGGCGGGGGGGCAGGAAAGTGACGGTGATCGGCGGGAACCAGCGCAGCCGCACCCGCCCGCGCAGGCGCGAGGCCAGCGTGTACTGGGCCCCGTCAATGCGCACCGGCAGCACGGCGGCCCCTGCGCGGTCCGCCACCAGCGCGGGTCCAGCGTAAATCTTCATGAGCCCGCCAGTGACCGTGATGCGGCCCTCGGGAAAAACCACCGTGCGCCGGTCGCTTTTCAGGCAGCGGATCAGCGAACGCAGTGACTGCGGTTTGGTCGGGTCGAGCGGGAGGCAATCCACGATGCGCAAGACAGGTCGCACCCACCAAAGCCGCGCGATCTGGGTGTTGATTGCGAAGGTAAGGGGGTCCGGCAGGAACGCGACCAGCAGTGGCGGATCGAGAAACGAGGTGTGATTGGCGACGATGAGGGCACGCGGTCCGGCGGCTTCGTAGTGTTCGAGCCCGACCACCCGGACCCGATAGAACAGGCGAAGCAGCCAGCGAACCAGCAGCCGGATCAGCGCCATGTCGCTGACCGCCGCGACACCGGTACTGTCCGGATCCGCTCCGGACGGCTCCGCTCGTGGGCGCTTTGGTGCGTCGTGGCGACCATTGACTGGCGCTTCCCTTGCATTCGCGGCGTCGCATGGGCGATGTTGTTCTGCAGGCACGCGCCGGCGCCGGCACGCGTCGCGCCGCAAAAACGGAAACGGAATGAACACATTACTCGCGCTTTCGCAAGGGCTGGGTGATGCACGGCGCTGCCCTCCCCACTTGCATCTTCCATGGTCCGGACCCTTCAAACACCCTGTTTTTTCCGATAGATTATGCTAGCTTTCACCGCCGGGATCCCCCCGACCCCGACCAACCCCTCTATACCACCAGGAGCGATTCATGGCTGCAAACAAAAAGCCAACCAGCAAGTCCGAGATCTATGCCTATATCGCGGAGAAGACGGATCTCAAGCGCAAGGACGTGGTGGCCGTGTTCGACGCATTGCAGGAACTCGTCGAGCGCGACCTGAAGAGAGGTCCAGGCATTTTCAATGTCGTGGGCCTGATGAAGATAAAGGTTATCAACAAGCCGGCGGTGCCCGCGCGCAAGGGCGTCAACCCGTTCACCGGCGAGGAAATGATGTTCAAGGCCAAGCCGGCTCGCAACGTGATCAAGGTGCAGCCGCTTAAGACCCTCAAGGAGATGGTCTAGCCCCAAATCGGTCCGGCCTTCGGGCCGGCTGCTTCAGGGTTTCGCTCCCAAACCCGCCAGGGAGGGCGGGCGGCGGAGACCGGACTCCCGGCGCGGCCGCAGCAGCCCTCTAGCTGCGTGCTCCGCCCGGCGCTCGCGGTCAGTACTCGTCCTCATCATCGTCGCCGTCGTCCTCTTCCTCGAATTCGTCCTCGGGAACCGCCTCCTCCTCGAGTTCCTCGTCTTCCTCGTCGGCGTCCTCGGGTGAGCTGATCAGCTCCAGGTCCATCTCGTACCAGTTATCCAGGTCGATTTCCTCGACGCTTTCGTCATCGTATCGGAGCTTGACCGTGGCCTCGTTTTCGTCGAACGCCACGACCTGAAACGAGCGACCCTCGGTGTCCTCGTAGACGGCCCCGATCAGGGGCTCGGTATCCATTGGCATTTTTCACACCTCCGCTGCTTGCCGCGTGCCACGCGGTCGGTTCAACTGCCAGATAAACATAGGACAATTTCAAGGACCGATACAAGCACACGTGCCCTTCCCTGAACCGGCCGTCTGGCACTATTCTTGGGTCCGCGCAACTTTCATACCAGTGGAGGGACCATGACGACGGACTGCCTGTTCTGCAAGATGGTGGCGGGCCAGATCAAGCCGGATACGGTCTACGAGGACGACGAGGTCCTGGCGTTCCGCGACATCAACCCCCAGGCCCCCCTGCACGCGCTGGTTATCCCGAAACAGCACATTACTACCCTGAACGACCTGCGCCCGGAAAACGCCTCCCTGATCGGCAAGCTCTATCTCGCCGCCCAGCGCATCGCGCAGGAGGCCGGGTTTGGCGAGTCCGGCTACCGCACCGTGGTGAACTGCAATCGGGACGCCGGGCAGTCGGTCTGGCACGTCCACCTGCATGTTCTCGCCGGGCGTGTCATGAACTGGCCACCAGGCTAGAGACTTGTCGATCCCGGATCAGGCGTCATTGCGCAGCCGGCTGAATGCGCCCCAGCGCTTTCGGCAGCTTTTCGAACATCGACTTTGACATTGGTCTGGCCGTTCTCCCGAAACTGAACCGTATACTTCCCGGGCCTCGCCGGAACAACCCGTGTGCCTTTGTAGGGTTGCTTCAACGAATGAGCGCAGCGAAGATTACCCCCGCGAACAAGGCAATATAGAGCCACCGCCCATAAGCATCGAGCCGTGAGGCAAGCGCGCCGCGATCCGTTTGTGCAAGGCGGCTAGTGACGATCACCTCCGCGAGCGCAAAGAACACCAGCATCGTCGAGCCGAGAACCAGTTCATCTAACCGCGTGAGGTATGGCAGCGCCGGCAAGCTGCTCCGCAGCGCGACCAAAAACGCCACCAGTGTAAACGCGGACGCCGTCGCGATGCCGATCTGCGCCCCCCAAGACTGGGGATCGAGCCAGAATACCGTCCATGCCATAAGAACGATAAACACCAGCGGTAGAATGAAATTCCACAGGTAGTACGCGGGCTGGCGCTCGATAACGATGACATGATCAGCGCGGGAAAACTCCTCCAGCCCGATCCGCAAAGGCTCGACGTTGGCATCGGTGTAGTCGTTGAGCGTGCTCCAGCCGGCCGCTGAAAACTCCCGCTCCCGCTGTATCGTGGGTTGTTCCGCCACCAGTCGAACGACTTTCGGGCCGTAATTGAACGAAGCAATCCGTATACGCAACTGTTGAACGTCAAAAGGGAACTCCCTCATGCGAAGGCGAGATGAAAACTGCCCCAAAACTCGTGCTTCATAGCGCACCGCGCCGTCGTCGCCGATCCGCACGGATTCGCCCACGGCGCGAAACTGCGCGCGCAGGTTGAGGAGTCGCAAGTCCGGATGCCAGATGTCGTTCAGGCCCGGCCGGCAATCTGCCAGTGATCGGCCGCGCGCCCTGGCGCTGAGGCGCGGGTCCCGCCAGCGCGCGGTGGAGACGAAGTCAGCGCGAAAAGTCTGATCGCTATCCTTAACCTCAAACAGATCGACGATCACGATGCCCACCGTGACGTCGATCGGCTTGCCGCCTTCGAGCGGAGGGCTAGTTCGGATCGCGGCCGGGATCCTGCACGGATCGGCGACGGCCTTCGATGCCGCGTGCACCGCTGCCGTGCCGGAAAGCAGCGCTGCGAGCGCAATACCGAGCGACATCAACACGGCAGCAAGCGAGGCGGCCCGCACAAGGCCAGGCCTCAAGGTGCGGACCCATTTGAGGATCGGTGCAAAGACGAGTTGTAGCCATGTCATGTTAGTGACCAGAGTAGTAGCTCGCATTCACCAGCAACCAGGTCGGCGCGCGAACCAGTAACCGCTCATGTTGGCGACAACCACAGTATTGGACATGATCACCAAGCCGTTGGTCTTGGGCCGGTCAGCCCGATCGCGAAAGGCAGGTATGTCTTCGGAAATCCTGACCTTTCCTCGGCGCTGCGGGTTTCGATCGCGCCTGAATAGCCTTTCTGGTGTGACGAAGCCCGCCGCCATTCCTGATCTCTCCCTAGATCTCTGGAAATACAGCTCTCGCTCCGTGAATAAACAACGCCCGCAGCTTATCCCAGAAATCAGCCCCAAGCACAAACAGACTGATCAAGAGAAGCGAATCGCCGCCCAGCGCGTACGCGAGTCGGCACGATGCATAACCAGGCATCACATCGGGCACGTATCCAGCCATCCAACCGAAAAGCAGCGGCAGCAGGAACATGACCAGGCCAATGCGGTACCGCGCAGGACTCACCACCGCGGGTGGGGCGAAGTGTCTACGCA
>DKBM01000005.1:0-6355 GCA_002451215.1 Proteobacteria bacterium UBA6900 | reverse complement strand
TTGATAAGGAATTCTATTGTGTTGCCAGTCCTGAGTCGGATCATTAGGGAACCACTGTTGCACTTCGTGTTGATCGGTCTGCTGCTGTTTGGCGTGTTTGCCGTCGTCAATAGGGATTCAGCAGGGCCCGCCAATCGCATTGCAATCACCCGCGCCGACATCGAGCAGCTGCAGTCGCTGTTCCAGCGCCAGTGGCAGCGACCGCCGACGCCGCAAGAGTTACAGGCGCTGGTCGACGGGCGTATTCGCGAGGAGGTGTTGTATCGCGAGGCGCTCGCGCTCGGGCTCGATCGCGACGACACCATCGTTCGCCGGCGCATGGCGCAGAAGGTGGAGTTTCTCGTTTCCGATACCACGGTCCCGTCGCAGCCGGATGCAGCGGTGCTCGCAGCCTATTTCGAAAAGAACCAGGAACGCTACCGCGAACCCGCGCGCCTCAGCTTCACCCACGTCTATTTCAGCAGCGACCGGCGTGGCGGTCGCGCCGCGTCCGATGCCGAGGCCGCGCTGAAGCGGTTAAAGCAAACGAAGCGCGCACCAAGGCAGGCGTCAGCGCTGGGCGATCGCTTCATGCTGGGCTACGACTACGCCGAGAGGGGGACCGATGAAATCGCGCGTGATTTCGGTCAGGCGTTCGTTGACGCCGTGGCAAAGCTGCCGATTGGGCAGTGGAGCGGGCCAGTCGCTTCCGGTTATGGGATTCATCTTGTCTACGTAAGCGCGCGCACCGATTCGCGCGTCCCGCCGTTGTCGCAGGTACGGGAACGCGTGGCGGCGGACTGGGTGATTGACCAGCGGCGAGAGGCGAATGATCGCGTGTACCAGCGCCTGCGCTCGCGCTATGAGATCACCATCGCCGAGGTTCCCGGGGTGCAGACCGCCCGCACGGGGGGCGCAGGCCAATGAGTCGCCTGAGGCGCTGGGTCCTGGCGGTGCTGGCCATGGCGGCGGTTTCCTCGCCGGGCGCGCTCGCACATGAAGCGCGTCCCGCCTATCTCGAACTGTCCGCACAAAATCCGGGCGTCTTCGAGGTGCTCTGGCGCCGACCGATGCGTGGCGAGCGCGTGCTCGCAATGCAGCCGGTGTTGCCCGGCCACTGCGCGGTCGTTGGCAAAAGGGCGCATTACGCGCAACCCGATGCCCTCGTCGAGCGCTGGACGGTGGATTGCGGCAAGAACGGTCTGGTCGGCTATGCGATCGGCATCGATGGATTGCAGGCGACACTCACCGACGTACTGGTGCGCGTGGCCTTCGCCGACGGCGTCACGCACACCCAGGTCCTGCGCCCGAATGCGACGGTGTTTACTGTCAAGGGCGCGCCGTCGAAGTGGGAAGTGATTGACGACTATTTCCGGCTCGGTGTCGAGCACATTCTCGGTGGCATCGATCACCTGCTGTTTGTGCTCGCGCTGCTGATCATTGTCGAAGGCACGCGCCGACTCATCGCCACGGTCACGGCTTTTACGCTGGCGCACAGCATCACACTCGCGGCCGCGACGCTTGGCTGGGTGCACGTGCCGCAAAAGCCGGTCGAGGCGGTGATCGCGTTGAGCATTGTCTTTGTTGCCGGCGAGATCCTTCATGGGTGGCAGGGCCGGCCCGGCATCACCCGGCGCCTGCCCTGGCTTGTGGCCTTCACCTTCGGACTGCTGCACGGATTCGGCTTCGCCAGTGCGCTCGCGGAAGTGGGCCTGCCGCAAAAGGAGATCCCGCTCGCCTTGCTCACATTCAATGTAGGGGTAGAGGCCGGTCAAATTCTCTTCATCATCGCGGTGCTGGGGTTGTTTCATATCATTAAACGCGTTATCAAGACCGAACCCCGCTGGGCCGTGCCGGCCACCGCCTATGGCATTGGTGGTATTGCGGCGTTTTGGGTGATCGAGCGGGTGAACGGTTTTTTCTGACGGGTCGTCGCCGCACGCTTGCCAAAAGGGTCTATTGTTCCATTGCGAGCCGATCCGCAAACGCTTGTGCGAAGTTCGAACCATTAGGAGGAGCAGATGAAACAACAACTGAAACATGGCTCACTCATCCTCGGCATCGCCTTGGCCTTGCTCGGCACGGCGGCCAATGCAGAACAGATCGGAATCGCCGTTTCGCCGGAGTCATTTTCAAAGAACTATCCCGGCAAGGCCTATTCGCCCTACGCGCAGCGTGGATTCCCGAGCCGGCCGTTGTGGGGCGACACGCACCTGCATACGGGACTCTCGGTGGATGCGGGGCTGTTCGGTGCGCGGCTGGGGCTGGAAGAAGCCTATCGTTTCGCGCGCGGCGAGCAGGTGGTGTCGTCGACCGGGCAGCCGGTGAAGCTGTCGCGCCCGCTCGACTTTCTGGTGATCGCCGATCACTCCGATGCGATGGGTCTCGTCAACGACCTCGCGGCCGCCTCGCCCGAGGTCACCAAGTATGAGCAGGGCGCACGCTGGTCGCAGGGCCTGCGCGCCGGCGGCAAGGCCGCGGTCGACACGGCGCTCGACCTGATCACGACATTCTCCCAGGGCAAAGTGAACAAGGAACTGCTCGCGGCCTATTCGCCGGGTTCCAAGATTTATGCCTCGACCTGGGAAAAAGTGGTCAAGGCGGCCGAGGCCTATAACGATCCCGGGCGGTTCACGGCGCTGATCGGATTCGAGTGGACGAGCCTCGTCAAGGGCAACAACCTGCATCGCAACGTCATCTTCCGCGACGGTGCCGACCGGGCGGGTCAGGTCGTCCCCTACACGACGCAGGCGCCGATTGGCAGCACCGATCCGCTCGACCTCTACAAATGGATGGACAACTTTCAGAAGAAGACCGGTGGGTCAGTGCTGGCGCTCGCGCACAACGGCAATCTTTCCAACGGTCTCATGTTCCCGGTGGACGCGCAGTACACCGGGCGCAAGCTCGACAAGGCCTACGTCCAGGCACGGGCGAAGTGGGAACCGATGTATGAGGTCACGCAGATCAAGGGTGACGGCGAGGCGCATCCGTTGCTTTCTTCCAACGACGAGTTCGCCGACTACGAAACCTGGGACGTCGGCAACCTCGACTTGAGTGAGGCCAAGAAGCCGGAGATGCTGAAAGGCGAGTACGCTCGCGAGGCATTGAAGAATGGTCTGCTGCTCGAGTCGCGGCTGGGCACCAATCCGTACAAGTTTGGCATGGTCGGCTCGACCGACAGCCACACCGGGCTCTCGACCGCCGAAGAGGACAACTTCTTCGGCAAGCACGCGGGTGCCGAGCCCTCGAAGGAACGCATGTTTCACCCGTTTACCAAGACCAAGCAGGGCGAGTTCAAGGGTTGGCAGACCGTGGCTTCGGGGCTTGCGGCGGTGTGGGCGAGTGACAACTCGCGCGAGGCAATCTTCGACGCCATGGCGCGCAAGGAGGTGTATGCCACCACCGGCACGCGCATGATGGTACGTTTCTTCGGCGGCTGGAACTACAGCAAGGAAGATCTCAATAGCCGCCAGCCAGCGTTCCGCGGCTACGAGAAGGGAGTTCCGATGGGTAGCGACCTCCATGCGCGCAAGGGCGCCAAGGCACCGACCTTCATGGTCTACGCGTTGCGCGATCCGATCGGTGCCAACCTTGATCGCATACAGATCGTTAAAGGCTGGCTGGATAGCAAGGGCAAAACGCACGAGAAGGTTTACGACGTCGCCTGGTCGGGTGATCGCAAGCCGGGCAAAGACGGCAAGCTGCCGCCGGTGGGCAACACNNCAGGAGCGCGCCTACACCTCGCCGATCTGGTATACGCCTTAGCTAGAGAATCTGTGGCCAAACGGGTTCGGCGCATCAGTCCGGCGCGTCGGGTCCCCGTGGCCACGGTTGAACGTCACGGCAATTGGGGCGGCCCCGAGCTTTGGCGAAACCGCATTTCGGTGTTTTCCGCGTTTTCCTCCGGCGGGAGCACCGCACTCCGGATGCGGGAGGTGATCCCCCTCGCCAGCCGACACAGTCTTTTTGCTCTAGATCAAAATGGTTACCCATCCCCAGTGGTAGCCTTTTCTTTGGCGTCGTAAATCGGTCTGTCGGGGCGACTGCCGGGAGACCATTCCCGGTGTAGCCCGCCGAGACACGACTTGCGTGTTCTCGCTGATCGAACACTTGACGGATTTTTTTCGTGGCACCGTGGCTCATGCATAAGGAGAAACTGCGATGAAGGCCATTGCGCGAGTTTTCTGCGCATTCGGTCTTGTGGCAATGCTTCTGCCGGCGACGGCGAGCGCCGAAGACCGGTGGGAATTTCGAATCGTACCCTACCTTTGGTTCGCCGGCGTCAAAGGCGATGCCTCCACCATTCCGGGCGCGCCGGTGGCGCCCATCGACGTGTCATCGAGCGACGCATTGAAAGACACGCAAGCAAGCTACATGGGCGTCTTCGAGGTGAAGAAGGGAAGGCATGCCGGCTTTATCGATTATCTCTACACCGACCTGGAGTCCGATGAGACGCTGGTTGGGGACCCGATCAACCTGACCCTGAAGACGGTCTCGAAGAACACGTTGATGTCGGCCGGCTATGCGTACCAGCTTTACAACCGCGATCGGGCGTCGGCGGATGTGTTACTTGGCGCTCGCTACTGGAAAGTCGACACCTACCTCGAATTCGGCGGCGGGCTGGGCGTTCTGGCGGGGCGAAACATCCGTAGCACCGAGTCCTGGGTCGACCCGCTGATCGGCATCAGGGGGCGGACCGCCCTGGGCCAATCGAATTTCTTCGTCTCCGGCATCCTCGGCGTGGGCGGCTTTGGCGTTGGGTCCGACCATTTCTATGACGCGTCGCTTCACTTGGGCTATCAGTGGAGCAAGCTTATCGGCACGACACTCGGTTATCGGGTGTTCGATGTGAAGTATGAGGACGGATCTTTCCTCTACGACGTGCGCCAGGATGGCTGGTTGCTGGGCATATCGTTTGCGTTCTAGCGAACGCGGGAAGATTTGTCCACGCAAGCTGAGGTCATTCGGAAAGTCATAAGGAGGTCGTGATGCAACCGCGCGCAATTGGGTTCTGGCAAGGCGCCTGGAGCGCCTTCGCGATCGCAGCGCTTTTCTTTCCACTCGCGGCACATGCCGCGTCCGGGGACGCCGAGCTTGCGCAGGAACTGACGAATCCAGTCGCGGATCTGGTGACCATACCGATCCAGATGAATTTTGATCGGGATATTGGTCCGGTCGACGACGGGGCCAAAATCACGACCAACGTGCAGCCGGTCATCCCCTTCAAGCTGAACGAGGACTGGAATCTCATCACACGAACGATTGTGCCGATCGTTTCCCAGAATGACATCTACCCTGGTGCGGGGTCCCAGTTCGGCCTCGGCGATATCAATCTGTCGCTTTTTCTGTCGCCGAAGAAACCCACCGCCGGCGGGCTGATCTGGGGTGCAGGCCCCGTCTTCCTGCTCCCGACGGGGACCGACGATTTGTTGAGCGCCAGGAAATGGGGCGCGGGGCCGGCAGCGGTCGGACTTGTGCTGCGCGGACCCTGGACGATGGGGATACTCGCCAACCACATCTGGTCGTTCGCCGGTGACGACAACCGCCAGGACATCAGCAATACGTTCATGCAGCCTTTTGTGGCCTATACCTGGCCGAGCGCCTGGACCGTCGCCGTGCANNTACCGGTCGCCCTTCTGGGTAGCGTGGGCTACTGGGCAGAATCGCCGACCAGCGGGCCGGAGGGTTGGCGTTTCAGGTTGCAGGCGAACATTGTGCTGCCGAAGAGTTTGTTTAGTCATTAGTGAACATTGGGTATCACTATGAAAGACAGGTTTCAGCTTGTTTGTGCTGATCTCAACTTAGCCAGTATATGAATGAAAGTTGGGTGGTAATTCTTCTAGGAGGAAAAATGAAAACATACGCAATACCTCTTGCAGTCATCATGTTCGGCCTGCTCTGCGTCGGGCTGCCCATATCGGTGCAGGCCGCGCCTGCCACAACCGGCGCAGGAGAGGTTTTGCCCTTTCCGGAACCGAAGTCAAGCAGTGTCACGGGAAAAACTTTGAAGGAATCCAAACACCAGTGGCGCAAAGCGGTCAGCCATCTGCCCAAGGATGTCCCCAATATCGTAATTTTCATGACCGATGATGCGGGATTTTCCAATCCCGAAACATTTGGTGGGCCGGTACACATGCCGACGCTGGACCGCCTGGCAAAAGCCGGTATCAGCTACAACGAGTTCCACACCACCGCCATGTGTTCTCCCACTCGGGCGGCACTGTTGACGGGACGCAATCATCACCGCGTCGGTGCCGGTCAGATCGCCGAACTGGCTTCCGACTGGGACGGCTATGTGGGCAAGATCCCCAAGTCAACGGCTACGTTTGCGCAGGTGCTTTCGTATTATGGCTACAACACCGCGGCGTTCGGAAAA
>DKBM01000088.1:0-4609 GCA_002451215.1 Proteobacteria bacterium UBA6900 | reverse complement strand
GGGGCGGCCACCCGGCGAGACGATGCGATAGAATGGTGAAGGGGCCCACAGGCGCTCATTGCGGGCCAACAACAGCAGTCAAGATACAAGACCCTCGGGAGTAAGCATGCAGATTCCACTTCAAGTCACCTTTCGCGACATTGAGCACTCCGACGCCGTCGAGACGCGAATTCGCGAAAAGGCTGAGAAGCTTCAACGTTACTACGACAGAATCATGGGGTGCCGGGTGGTGGTCGAAATGCCGCAGCGGCACAAGCATCAGGGCAAGTTACATAGCGTGCGTATTGACCTCACCGTCCCTGGGGCCGAGCTGGTGGCCAACCATACGCAGCACGAGGACGTCTACGTGGCGATCCGCGACGCTTTCGACGCCATGTCGCGTCAACTAGAAGACTTTGCGCGCAAGCAGCGTGGCGAGGTAAAGACGCACACGGCGCCCGGCGGCCGCTAGCGGTTCCGCGCGGCCTTGCGCACGCTGGCACCGCGGCGGCGGGTGGGAGGGTTCGGCGGTTTGGGACCCGACCGCAGTTCGTTGTAGAGATCCAGATATTCCACGGCACGATGCCGCCAGGAGAAATCCTGNNCGCATGCCGGCCTGTTGCAGTGTTCGCCACTCGGCGGGCTGGGCGAACAGATCGAGCGCTCGATCCACAGCGTCGACCAGGGTCTCGGCGCTGGCGTTCTTGAAACAGATCCCCGTGGCTGTCGCGTTGGCAAGCGTCTTGCGCTGAGCATCGACAACTGTATCGGCCAGTCCGCCTACCTTGTGCACGATCGGTATGGTGCCGTAGCGCATGCTGTAGAGCTGATTCAGCCCACAGGGTTCGAAGCGTGACGGCATGAGAAACATGTCCGCGCCCGCTTCAATCAGGTGGGCGCGGCGCTCGTCGTAGCCGACAAACACGCTTAGGCGCCCGGAATGCTTTGTGGCGGCCGCGCGCAACGCCTCTTCGAATTCCCGCTCGCCAGTACCGATGATGGCGAGCTGTAGCGGGCGCTTGAGCAGCTGCGGCAGCGCGTCAATGACGAGATCAATCCCCTTCTGGGTCACCATGCGGCCCACCATTCCGATGAGCGGTGTGGTGTCATCACGCGGCAATCCGAAAATTTCCTGCAGTGCTGATTTATTGGTCGCCTTGCCGGACGGCTCGTCGGCCGAGTAGGGCGCAGCGATCAGCGAGTCATTGGCCGGATCCCAGGTTTTGTCATCGATGCCGTTCAGGATGCCGCGCAGGACCGTGGCGCGGTGCCGTAGCAAACCATCGAGCCCATCTCCGAACTCACTGGTTTGGATCTCGCGCGCATAGGTGGGGCTCACTGTGGTCAGCCGATCCGCGAAAGTGAGCCCGCCCTTGATGAAGGACACCTGCCCGTGGAACTCAAGTCCCTCAAGCGACCAGAGATGGGGAGGCAGGTGAAGNNGGCCGGGGCGAAACCGAAGCAAGTAGCGCCGGTACCAGACCGCTTTGCCAGTCGTGGCAGTGCAGGATATCCGGCTGCCAATGAAGGCCGGCCTGATCGCGCGCGATGGCCGCCGCGATGTGGCAGAGCAGAGCGAAACGCGTCGCGTTATCGTGCCAGTCATGCCCAAACTCGTTCATGTAGGGATTCCCCGGGCGCCCGAAGGCCGCCGGGAAATCGACCAGCCAGGCCGGCACGTTCGTACCCGGAACGATGCCTTCAAGAATGTTGACCGGCTGCCAGAGCGGCGCGGCCGTGAGCTGGCTGACGAGTTTGAGCGATCCGGCTACGGCAATGGTGTCCTGGTATGCGGGCATGAGAAGCCGCGCATCGACGTTGAGCGCGCGCAATGCGCTCGGCAGCGCGCCACAGACGTCGCCGAGCCCGCCGGTCTTCATGAGCGGATGCGCCTCGCTGGCAATGTGCAGGACGCGGTGCATGGGCACTGGGGGAGTGGCGGAGGCGGACGCCGGCACGGTGGTCTAGCCGTTTCTCAGGTAGTCGCGCGTGAGCTGCTTGCCTTCCTCGACCGCAGGCTGATCGAAAGCGTCCACCCCGAGCAGCTCGGCGAGTGCCACCGTCTCGGTTTCGAGCAGGATGATGAGCTCGCCGAGCGCGCTGGCGTCCGCGCCTAGGCTGAGGGTGCGGTTTGGCCGCTTGCGGCGCGTGAGAGTTTCGCGTGTGGCACGAAACTCGGCATGGAACAACTCGCCAGTGGTGTGACCGGACAGTGGCGCCACCGCCGGCAGTTCCGCGAAGCGCGCGTCCACTCGCAGGCCCTGGGTGGCAAGCGCCGGATCGTAGAGCAGGGTGAATTGCTTGTCGTCGGGCCCTTCCAGATAGAGTTGCAGCTGCGAGTGTTGGTCGGTGGTGCCATGGGCATCGATAGGCGTGAGGCCGCGGGGGCGACCGGAAGCGTCAATCTTCCCGACCGATTCGGCCAGGAGTTGCCTGTACCAGCGCGTGATGGGGCGCAGGCGATCCGCATAGGCAAGCTGCACGCAGAGCGTGCGGCCACGCTCGGCGTGAAGATACTGCGTCGCCGCCTGGAAAAGCGCCGGGTTCGACTCCAGCTTTGGGGCGAGACAGCGGGTTGCCATGTCGCGCGCGCCGGCGAGCAGCGCTTCGATGTCGACGCCGGCAAGTGCTGCCGGAAGCAGTCCGACCACCGAGAGCACCGAGTAGCGTCCGCCGACGGCCGGGTGGTGCAGCACCTCGCAACCGAGGGCCGAGGCGATGCGCGCCAGATCACCGTGGGGGGATTCGGTGACGGCGAGTATGTGCTGGCGCAGCTTGTTGGCCCCAAGACTGGCTTCGAGCGCCGGCAGTACGGTAAGGAACTGTGCCAGCGTTTCGGCGGTGGTGCCTGATTTGGAGACGACGATCAGCAACGTCTCGCGCCAGTCGACGCGATCGAGTTCAGCAAGGGTGGAGGGGTCTACATTGTCGTAGAACGTAACCGGATGGCGGCGCCCGCCGAGTATCCGCACCAGCATTTCCCCGCCGAGCGAGGAGCCACCGATACCGAACACGACGGTGCGCGCAAACCGTCCGGCGCTTTCGCGCGCACGCCGGGTGAATTCCTTTTCTTCACCGGCGAAGGGCAGCCCAAAATAGGACGGTGCGTCACCGCGTCGCCAGGCCTCGAGCCGTTCACGAAGCGCGTCCAGTCGTGGCGCGAGCGCCGCGACCGAGGCGCGAGGCACGCCGCTGGCCCCGAGGCGATCGTCGAAGAAGGCACCGGCGTCAATCGTCAGTTTGCGGTCGAATGTCATCGTGTCAGGTGTGGCAGGGGGTTGTTGTTAGAATCGACAGGTGCCAAATATCACAGGCATTTGACGCGAACAAGGACGAGTTGGCGATCAACCGTTGGTATACTACCTGACGGTTGCCGGCAAGAACTAATGCCAGGCGCCTGGTGCGTTACGCCATTCGCAGTAAAAGTGTCGGTTCGCACCACGAAACCTCACTTGGGAGAGCCACGCGTGAAACGCGTAGAAACAGAGCGTTTCGTCAGCCGACTGACGCGTGACACGCTTGCGCTGATTTTGGCCGGCGGTAGGGGATCGCGCCTGACCCACCTCACCACCTGGCGCGCGAAGCCGGCGGTGCCCTTCGGTGGCAAGTTCCGGATCATCGACTTTCCGCTCTCGAACTGCATGAACTCCGGCATTCGCCGGGTCGCGGTGCTGACGCAGTATAAGGCCCACTCACTGCTGATCCATGTGCAGCGGGCGTGGGGGTTTCTGCGCAGCGAGCTCGGCGAGTTTGTCGAGCTTTTGCCAGCGCAGCAACGCATCAGCGAAACCTCGTGGTACACGGGCACGGCTGACGCGGTCTACCAGAATCTCGACATCATCCGCGCACATGATCCACGCTACGTGCTGATCCTCGCCGGGGATCATATCTACAAGATGGACTATGGCCCAATGCTCGCGTATCACGTCGCGAGTCACGCCGACATGACGGTGGGATGCATCGAGGTCCCGCTGGATCAGGCGCGCGCCTTCGGCGTAATGACCGTCGATGCTGACAATCGCGTGACCGACTTTGATGAGAAGCCGGCTGAACCCGAACCGATTCCGGGGCGCACGGATGTTGCGTTGGCCTCGATGGGAATCTACATATTCAATACCGGATTCCTCTTTGAGCAACTCATCAAGGATGCCGACTTGCGCGATTCAAGGCATGATTTCGGCCACAACATCATTCCCGCCATCATCGGGCGCTATCGCGTCATGGCTTACTCGTTTCGCGATCCGCAGGGCGATCAGGCGTACTGGCGCGATGTCGGCACCATCGACGCGTATTGGCAAGCCAACATGGAGCTGATCGGGGTCACTCCCGACCTTAATCTCTATGACGACGAATGGCCGATCTGGACCCATCAGGAGCAGTGGCCACCGGCCAAGTTCGTGTTTGACGATCCCGATCGGTGCGGCATGGCAATTGACTCCATGGTTTCCGGTGGTTGCATCATCGCCGGTGCGGTACTGCGCCGCTCGCTATTGTTTTCGAATGTGCGTATCGAACCCCACTCGACGGTAACCGACTCGGTCATCCTGGCCGACACAAGGATCGGCAAGCATTGCCGACTAACCAAGGTCGTGGTTGAGCGTGGTTGCGAGATTCCGGATGGAACCGTGAT
>DKBM01000124.1:0-3501 GCA_002451215.1 Proteobacteria bacterium UBA6900 | reverse complement strand
CTCTTCCAGCCCCTCGAGCGTGTTCACGAGCGCTGGTTCCGGCAAACCGAGATTGTTGCCGATCTTGTGGACCTTGCCGATGATCTCGTTGCAGTACTTCTGTCCCAGACCGACACAGTCCATGACCTCGCGCGCGGCCATCGAGATCTCGGCGGTGTCGATACCGTAGGGGCAGTACACCGAGCAGCGCCGGCACTGGGAGCACTGGTGGAAGTACGTGTACCACTCGTCCAGTACTTCCTTGGTCATGTCGCGCGCGCCGACCAGCTTCGGGAACAGCTTGCCAGCGGTTGTGTAATAGCGACGGTAGACGGAGCGCAGCAGGTCCTGGCGAGCTACCGGCATGTTCTTGGGGTCCTGGGTGCCGAGATAATAGTGGCACTTGTCGGTGCAGGCCCCGCACTTCACGCAGGAGTCGAGGAACACCTGCAGGGCGCGTGACTTGGAGACGACCTCGCCAAGTTTCTCGACCGCTTTCTGTTCCCAGTTCTCGACCAGCTCGCCGGGGTATCCGACGCTCGCCTGATGTTCCGGCTTCGCCACGAACGGCCGGCTCTCTGCCATAGTCCCCGGCATGAGGTGGGGAATGGTTGGGTACTCGGGGAGAACGGGAATTTCAAAATCTGCCATGGCTTACCCCGCGCTCGCTGACTTTGTGTTGTCGATCTCAGCTGACCAGCCGGCCACGTGGCGCTTTTCGCGCGGATTGTCCGCCTGATTGCGCGTCGGACTAAAGAACACGCCCGGTGCATGCAACAGCTTGGAAAACGGGAAGACAACCATGAGTAGCGCCACCAACATCAGATGTATCAACAGCAATGGGTGAGCCGGCAGCGGCTGCCAGTCGAAATAAAGAAGTCCCAGCGCAAAGGCCTTGAGCGCCACGATGTCGGTATGCGAGATAAACGTCATCATGAGGCCGCTACCGGCGATGGCGAGCAGCAGTACCAGCATGAGATAGTCGGAAGGGCTCGAGATATAGCGTACGCGATCAACCACGAAGCGCCGTGCCAGCAGGCCCGCTAGCCCGATCAGCATGCCGTAGCCGGCGTACTTCCCTGCGGTCTGCACCAGCTCGAGACTGATCAACGGCCACAGCAGCGAATCCGGCGACAGCGCGTAGCGCAGGTGGCGGACGAACGCGAGCAGCAGGCAGAGGTGGAAGATCCAGCCAAACAGCCAGATCCACTTGTTGGACTTGAACAGGCTCTCGAAAACGGTGACTTCACGCAACATGCGCCCGGCCACGCCGAGCGTAGTGGTCGGTGCCGGCGTCGTCGGTATCTTGAGCGGTTGCGGCGTGCGGGCAAAAATCCAGATCTTGCGCAACAGGCCCACCAGGAAGATTGTCCCGGCGCCATACAACAGCAGCGCAAACGTAATCGTCACTGCCGACATCATGAACCCCGATCGGTTGTGAGGGGTCCCCTGGGGCAGCGACGCCGCCCCAGGGGAACAACCTCATCTCAAGTCTGCGAAACGAAGCGTCTAGTGTCTAGACGCAGCCGGTCGGCTTCGGCAGGCCGGCGTACTTACACGCCTGCTTGGCCGGTCCGTACGGGAACAGTTCGTACAGGTATTTGGAGTTGCCCTTGTCCGGTCCGAGCTTCTTGCCAATCGCCTTGGTCAGTACACGCACGGCCGGCGCGATCTGGTACTCGTCGTAGTACTCACGCAGGAAGTTGAGCACTTCCCAGTGGTTCTGTGACAGGTCGCAGTTGTCGGCCTTGGCCATCTCTTTGGCAACGTCTTCGTTCCAGTCGGTACGGTTGACGAGGTAACCCTCTTCGTCGACCTCGATGGTCTTGCCGGAAACAGTAATGGTACCCATGTGCTTTCTCCTCAGATCAGGTAATCAAACTACGGAACCGTGTTACAGCCACGCCTGTACGGTCGGGTGCTCGGCCGCAAGGTCGACGAACCCGGCGTAATCTACCAGTTTCACGCCATCCATGATGCGCCCGGCAATGCCACGCGCCTCCACGTCCGGCTGCAGGACATAGATGGCCACAGCCTTCGCCGCCTGCTCGAGTTTCTTCGCTGGCGCGGTGCCTTTCATTGCGGCATACACGCCATCCTCGATCAACAGGACTGCATCGCCCTTGCGCGCATGCGCGAGGCAACTGTCGAAACTGTTGCGCTCGTAGGGCGTCTTGTTCACTGTGTGCAACATCGTCATTTCCTCTCTAGAAGCTCAGGACCACTTCGCTCTCGGCCATCAGGTCGGCCATTTCGCGCGCGGAAATCACCTTTACCGGCACGATCAGGTCGGCCTCGGCGAGGCCGCGTGCATCGAGCGACTCCTTCTCGACGTACAGCTTCTCGACGTCATAACCCTCGAGCGCCCGGTAGGTGGGCGAGAAGTTCTTCATGTCGATGCCCTTGGTGTTCTGACCCTTCATGAGTTCGTAGACGCCGTCATCGATGAACGCCAGACTCACGTCCTGCTCAAACGCCGCACCAATCAGCACCACCTCGAGCGACTCGAGCGCGTAGATCGTTCCGTACGGCGCCTTGCGGTTGACGTACAGGAATTTCTTGATGGTGCCGCCTTCCATTTCTTCTGACATGTGTTCGTTNNCGCTTGGCCTCGTTCTCATCGAGCAGGCCGCGCCGCTGCGCGGCGGCGATGCACACGACCAGATCGAGTTTGTGTTTCTCACCGAGCTCGCTCCAGCGCTTCTGGATATTCCGGTCGTCCTGCGGGGGCACCATGAGTCGTGTGCCGTTGTTGACGCCATCGTGATAGAAGAACACGCGAAAGATCTCGTGGCCCTTCTCCAGTGCGGCCTTGGTGAACTGATAGGCCGTGTCCACCGCCTGGTGGGTATACGGTCCTTCGTTCACCAGAATCGCAAACTTCATTTACTTGCCTCCCCTTGACTTGTGTGAAGGGCGCCGGCGACAGCGCCGGCGCCCGTGATCACCCGTGACGCCACGGTCTAGAAGCGGATGTGCGCCGAGGCGTTCAGTGTGTAACGCGAGCCGCGCCAATTGTCGACGTGGAACTTCGTGAACGGCAGGCCCGTGAGTTCAAAGAAACGCGGCCAGCCGATGCGCTCCACCCAGTCACCCACGCGCTCCCAATCCTTGGCGTCTTTCTTGTAGACACGCAGGATATTCTTCACGATATCGCCAGCCTCCGGCCAACGCGGCGGATTGTTCGGCACGCCGGCGGCCACAAGCTTGTGGAACATCGGCTTGGAGCGGGCGTTCGAGTTCTTGCCGCCGACCCAGATGGCGAGCTTGGAGTGCTCGGGGTCGTTGATCTGCATCGGCGGGCAGGGCGGATAGCAGGCGCCGCAGCAGATGCACTTCTTCTCGTCGACTTCGAGCGACGGCTTGCCGTTCACGATGGCCGGACGAATCGCCGCCACCGGGCAGCGCGCCACGACCGAGGGTCGCTCGCACACGTTGGCGACCAGATCGTGATTGATCTTTGGCGGCTTGGTGTGCTGGACGTTAATCGCGATGTCACCCTGACCGCCGCAGTTGATCTGG
>DKBM01000128.1:0-25087 GCA_002451215.1 Proteobacteria bacterium UBA6900 | reverse complement strand
TATGTCGACATGGCCGCGCACCTCGAGGCGGTACCGGGCGCGCGGGCGGTCGTCAACTTTGCACCGCTGCTGCTCGAGCAGCTGGCCGACTATGCCCGTCAGGTGGACGGGTTCCTGCGTAACAGCGTCTCGATCCGCGACCCACTGCTTGCGGCTCTTGCACAGCCCGCTCAGCCGGAAGACATCGAGGAGCGTCGACTGCTGGTAAAGGCCTGTCTGCAGGCCAACGCGGTGCGCGTGATCGAGCGTTTTCCCGCCTACCAGCGCCTCACCTCAGTCGCCGAGATATTCTTGCGGGACGCAGCGTTTGCGTCCTACGTCGCTGATCAGTTTCTGGTCGATCTTCTGGTCTGGTACCACCTCGCATGGCTCGGTGAGACGGTGCGACGCAGTGACCTGCGTGTGCGCCGACTGATGGAGAAGGGGGCCCAGTACACGGTGCATGAGCGGCGCGAACTGCTGGAGATCATCGGGGGACTGCTTGCCGACGTCGTGCCACGCTACGCCCGGCTCGCAGCAAGGGGCCAGATCGAGCTTTCAACCACTCCGTACGCCCATCCTATCGTCCCGCTGCTCGTCGATCTCCGTTGCGCTCGCGAGGCGATGCCCGAGGCGCCACTGCCGCTGCTCGAGCGCTATCCCGGGGGCGAGGAACGCGCGCGTTGGCACATCGAGCGGGGCTTCGCAATATTCGAGCAACATTTCGGGTTTCGGCCTGGGGGCTGTTGGCCGTCGGAAGGCGCTCTGAGCGAACAAACCGTGCGGCTGTTTTCGAAACTGGGGTGCCAGTGGCTCGCTACCGGCGAGTCGGTGCTGCGCCACAGCCTTGCCAATCTGGGGCACGCGCCGCACGGACTCAAGGCTGCGTGGATGTACCACCCTTATCGGCTTGATGGATCATCCGTGGCCTGTTTCTTCCGGGACGACACGCTATCCGACCTGATCGGCTTTTCCTATGCGACATGGCACGCTGATGACGCCGTGGCCAATTTTGTCGAGCAGCTCGAGAGAATCGCCGACACCTGCGGAAAGCACCCGGATCGACTGGTGCCCATTATTCTCGATGGGGAGAACGCCTGGGAACACTATCCTGAGAACGGCTACTATTTCCTTCGCGCGCTTTACCAGCGGCTTGCCGAGCACCCGCGCATCGAGCTCACGACTTTTTCGGACTACCTGCGTTCGTATGGACCGAAGCCGCTGGGCGCGCTCGTGGCGGGCTCGTGGGTATACGGCACGCTGTCGACCTGGATCGGCGATGCCGACAAGAACCGCGGCTGGGACATGCTGGGTGATGCCAAGCGCGCCTTTGATGCGGCCGCGCCGTCGCTTGCGCCAGCACGGCGCGCGCACGCGGAGGAGCAACTTGCGGTATGCGAAGGATCCGACTGGTTCTGGTGGTTCGGGGATTATAATCCCCAGGCCACGGTGAGCGACTTCGAGTGGTTGTATCGCCAGCACCTCACCAATCTCTATCAGTTGCTCGGCATCGAGCCCCCGGAATATCTCGCGCATGTGTTTACGCGTGGCGGTGGCGCGCCGGCGTTGGGAGGCACCATGCGCCCGGGTGGTGCCGCGTGAGGCGGCCGCAGCGCATCGAACAGCGGGAAGCGGCATGATCGGCAATCGCTCCCCTCGACCGACGCTGGACCGGCGCCGGGCCGGTGTACTGTTGCATCCGACGTCGTTGCCGTCGGGAGATTTTGGTGCTGATGCCTGGCGCTTCATCGATTTTCTTGCGGAATGCGGCGTGAGTGTATGGCAGATGCTCCCGCTCGGTCCGACGCACGAGGATCTGTCTCCCTACCACGCGCTATCGGTCCATGCCTTCAATCCGCTGCTAATCAATCCCACGCGGCTCGCGGAGTGGGGCTGGATTCCGGCGCGCATGAGCGGNNTATTGGCTCGAGGACTTCGCGCTATTTAGCGCGTTGCGTGCGCGGGAGCAGCATCAATCCTGGTGGCATTGGGGGCCCGCGCTGCGCGACCGGAAACCGGCGGCGCTCGCTGAGGCGCGCCGGGAGCTGGACGAGGAAATCGATCGTATTCGTTTCGAACAGTTCGTGGCGGCACGTCAATGGCACGCCTTGCGCGCACACGCCGATGAACGCGGCGTGCGCCTGTTTGGAGACATGCCTATCTTCGTTGCGCATGACAGCGCCGACGTGTGGGCACGACCAGACTGTTTTCGGCTCGACGCGGCGGGTCAGCCAGAGGTGGTCGCCGGTGTTCCGCCGGATTATTTCTCCGCGACTGGCCAGCGCTGGGGCAATCCGCTTTATGACTGGGAACGGCTTGCAAGGCGCGGCTTCGACTGGTGGATCGAGCGCGTGCGCACTGAATTCGCGCGCTTTGATCTGGTGCGGGTGGATCACTTCCGCGGGTTCGAGGCCAGCTGGGAGATTCCGGCGAGCGCCCGGACTGCGGTCGAGGGTGTTTGGCGCGAGGTTCCGGGCGCCGCGCTGTTCGATTCGCTACGCGACGAATTCAATACGCTGCCGTTCGTGGCCGAAGACCTCGGCCTGATCACGCCTGCGGTGCACGCCCTGCGCGAGCGCTATGGGATGCCAGGCATGCTGGTGCTGCAATTCGGATTTGACGGTAGTCCCGAGAATCCCTATGTCCCGCACCACCACGAAAAGGACCGAGTGGTCTACACCGGAACGCACGATAATGATACTACCCGTTCCTGGTTCGAGGGGCTGGACGCACAGGCGCAGCTCAGGGTTGTCGATTATCTCGGCTTTCAGCACGAGCCGATGCCATGGCCAATGATCCGCGCGGCGTTCGCGTCGGTGGCGCAGCTCGCCGTAATCCCGATGCAGGACCTGCTCGGTGCGGGTCGCGGCCATCGCATGAATACGCCCGGGACGACTCAAGGCAACTGGAAATGGCGCTTTGAGTGGGATGAGGTGTCGCCCCCGCTGGTTACGAGGCTGCGACACCTGATGAGCCTCTACGGGCGCTGATCGGTCAAAGCCAAAGCATGTGGCCCGCTTCGTAGCGGTGCGACAACGCCGGATGAAAGGGAATCAGGCGGATCTGGTAGTACTGCAACCCCGCCAGTCGAGGCTCGAGATCGAGACGAAAGAGCGTCTCACCACTTTCCAGCGGTGCACGGGGCACGAACACATGGGTGTCCAGACGCTCGAAGTCGCCGGTGTCGGTTTCGCGGCCCACGAGACACTCAACCACCACGTCATCCGACGCGAGGCCGGCNNTTTCCGCCGAGTACCAGCCGTTGCTTGCGCGCCGGCGCGTAGTACCTGCGCACATAATCCATCACCATGCGCTGCGCATTGAAACGCGGCAGGATGGATTTCATTGAGGCCTTGGACTTGCGCACCCAGGCTTCGGAATAACCTGAGCCATTGCGAGCGTAGTAGAGGGGTATCACCTGGCGCTCGAGAATATCGAGCAGCTCCTGGCCCTCCTCGCGATCCTTGTAGGCACGGTCATAGCCCGGGCCGTGCGGCGTGATGGCCCAGCCATTCTCGCCGTTGTAGCCCTCGCCCCACCAGCCATCGAGTACGGAAAGGTTGACGACGCCATTGATGGCCGCCTTCTCGCCGGAGGTGCCGCTCGCCTCGAGCGGATACTCAGGGGTATTGACCCACACATCCACACCGGTGACGAGTTTGCGCGCGAGCGCCATGTCATAGCCCTCGAGCAGGATGATGCGCCCCTCGAATTCGGGCCGGCGGGAATACTCGTGAATGACCTTGATGAGGTTTTGCGCGGGAAGATCGTGCGGATGGGCCTTGCCGGCGAAGATCAGGACACAGGGACGCTGCGGATCATTGACGAGGCGTGCGAGGCGCGCCGGGTCCGAAAACAGCAGGGTGGCGCGCTTGTAGGTTGCGAACCGGCGCGCGAAGCCGATGGTGAGCACATCGATGTTGGTCGGATAGAGATTGGCCGTGACGCGCTCGATGAGTGACTCGCTGCAGTGATTGCGGCGGTACTGGTGGATCAGGCGCCGGCGGACATCGCCGAGCATTTCGCTCTTCAGCGATTGGCGCAGGCTCCAGTAGCTGTGGTCGGGAATTTTGTCGATGGCTTCCCAGTAGCCCTCGTTCAGCAGTTCATTTCGCCAGCCGCCACCGAGACGCATGTCGAGCAGATTGATCCACTCGCGCGCGAGAAACGTCGGCACGTGCACGCCGTTGGTGATGTACCCCATCGGGTTTTCTTCGGGCGGAATCTGCGGCCAGACGTAGGCCGCCATCTGTGAGGCGACGCCGCCGTGGATGCGTGATACGCCATTGCGAAAGCGAGAGCCGCGCAGGGCAAGTGCGGTCTGGTTGAAACCGCCCTGGCTTGCGGGACTCGCGCCGATGGAGAGAAAGTGACCCATGTCCACGCCAAGCTCCCGCACGAAGGCGCCAAAATACTCGCGCATGAATTCATGATCGAAGATGTCGTGGCCAGCCGGCACCGGCGTGTGGGTGGTAAAGACCGTGTTGGAGGCGGCCGCTTCGAGCGCGCTATCAAAGTCGAGACCCTGGCCGACATACTCACGGGCACGCTCGAGCACGAGGAACGCGGCATGCCCTTCGTTGATGTGCCAGACAGTAGGCTGGTGGCCCAGCGCCCGCAGGGCGCGTACGCCGCCGATGCCGAGCACGATCTCTTGTTGCATGCGGGTGTGCGCGTCACCACCATACAGTTGATAGGTGATGCGCCGGTCAGCTTCTTCGTTCTCCGGAAGGTCCGAATCGAGCAGGTATAGCTTGATGTGTCCCGCCTTGACCTCCCAGACCTTGAGCGTCACGCGGCGTTTTGGCAAATCGACGTGCACATGTACTTCCCGCCCGTCACGCGCTTTCGCCGGTTGAGTCGGCAGGTCGGCGAAGTCCTTGGGCGCGTAGTGCGCAACCTGGTTACCCTGCACGTCGATGGTCTGGGTGAAGTAGCCCTGCCGGTAGAGCATGCCGACCGCGACAAACGGAAGGCCTAGGTCGCTCGCCGCCTTGCAGTGATCACCGGCCAGAATGCCGAGACCGCCTGAGTAAATCTGGAAGCTCTCATGGAGTCCGAACTCGGCGCAGAAATAGGCAACCAGATCCTGCTTGGGATCGAGCAGATCGCCGACATTGGGACTCATGGACTCCTGGAGATAGGTGTCGTACGCGGAGAGCGCGCGGTTGTATTCCTCGACATACACCCGATCGCTCGCTGCTTCGTCGAGACGGCGTTGCGAGACCCGACGCAGGAATACCTTCGGGCTGTGGCCGACAGCCTCCCAAAGTGTCGGATCGAGCCGGAAGAAGAGTCCGCGCACCTGACGATCCCAGCTGTAAAGCAAATCGTTGGCGAGCTCGTTCAGTCGGGAGAGTCGTTCCGGGAGAACAGGCTGGACTTCGAGCGAATAACGGGTACCGGACATGATGCGATGTTTTTCTCTGGGAAGCGTGGTCAGCGATAGTCCCGGTGGGACCGAAACACTTATTATAGTGGGGAAGGGGACATCACTCGATAGATCGGAAGCGCGCCAGACCAGATTCGATTGATGGAGACATTAATCTTGGTTAGTGCGCCACGACCGCGTCATGCTCAAGTCTGACTTTGCATACAGCCTGCCGCCCGATCTGATTGCCCAAAAACCGCTCACGTCCCGCAGCGCGAGCCGCTTGCTTGCACTCGAGGGGCGCACCGGCGCGATACGTGATCTGCGCTTCACCGACCTGCCAAGCCTGTTGCACGCGGGCGATTTGCTGGTGTTTAACGACACACGCGTGATCCCGGCTCGGCTGCGGGGGACAAAGGACACCGGCGGACAGGTCGAGGTGCTGATCGAGCGGGTGCTCGATGCGCGGCGCGCGCTCGCACTGGTGCGTGCCAACAAGGCGCCGCGGGTGGGGCAGCGCCTGCAGCTCGAAGGGACGGTTACCGCGTGTGTGCTCGCACGCCGCGGAGAATTCTACGAACTGGAGTTCGAATCGGATCGCCCCGTGCTTGCGTTGCTTGATGCGATCGGACACATGCCGTTGCCGCCCTACATCACCCGTGCCGATGTCGCCGCCGACCGCGAGCGTTACCAGACCATCTACGCGCGGGAGGCGGGCGCCGTCGCTGCCCCCACGGCCGGACTGCACTTCGACGAGGCGATGCTCGCGCGGCTCGATGCGCTCGGGGTCGAACAGGCCTTCATTACATTGCATGTCGGGGCGGGCACATTCCAGTCACTGCGAGTCGAGGAGGTCAGCGCGCATCGTATGCATCGCGAATGGGTCGGCGTCGGCAGCGTGGCCGCCGAGCGCGTCAATGCCGCGCGGCGCGAGGGTCGGCGCGTGGTCGCAGTGGGTACCACCGTGGTGCGTGCGCTAGAGGCCGCCGCGGGCGAGGGTGAGGTGCAGCCGTTCAATGGCGAGACCGAGATCTTTATCTACCCGGGTTATCGGTTTCGCGTAGTGGATGCGCTGGTCACGAACTTCCATCTGCCGGAGTCGACACTGCTGATGCTGGTATGCGCCTTGGCCGGGAGGGAGCAGGTGTTGCGCGCCTACCAGCATGCGGTGACAAAGCGCTATCGTTTCTTCAGCTACGGCGACGCGATGTTCGTCACGCGGGCAGCGTGAGCCGCGTGGCCGGTGCAGGGAATGATACACTGCGCGCCGGCGCAGACGCCTTCGTTATGAAATTCGAACTGATCGGATCTTGTGGGGCCGCCCGGCGGGGGCGACTGAGACTTGCGCGTGGCACTGTTCAAACGCCGGCCTTCATGCCTGTCGGTACCTACGGCACCGTAAAGGCGATGACGCCGGAAGAGTTACGCGAGACCGGTGCGGAAATCATTCTCGGGAACACCTTCCACCTCATGCTGCGCCCCGGTGTCGAGGTGATTCGCGCCCATGGCGACCTGCATCGCTTCATGAACTGGGAGGGACCGATCCTCACAGACTCGGGCGGCTTTCAAGTCTGGAGCCTGGACAGGCTGCGCAAGGTCACGGAACAGGGCGTGCGCTTCCAGTCGCCAGTCGACGGTAGCCGTATTTTCATGGGACCGGAGGAGTCAATTGCGGTTCAACACGCGCTCGGCGCGGATATCGTGATGATCTTCGATGAGTGTACGCCGCATCCGGCAACCGAAGCCGAGACCCGGGGCTCCATGGAACTCAGCTTGCGCTGGGCCGAGCGCAGTAAACTCGCTCATGGCACGCATGATTCGGCTCTGTTCGGAATCGTCCAGGGTGGAATGTATGAGCATTTGCGCGATATCTCGCTCACCGGACTGAAGCAAATCGGCTTTGATGGATATGCGATCGGGGGCCTTTCGGTTGGCGAGAGCAAGGCCGACATGTTCCGCATTCTTTCTCACCTGGCACCAAGAATGCCGGTCGACCGGCCGCGCTACCTGATGGGTGTCGGTACCCCGGAGGATCTGGTGGAGGCGGTGCGCCGGGGTATGGACATGTTCGACTGCGTCCTGCCGACCCGCAATGCCCGCAATGGCTGGCTGTATACGCACGATGGTCATGTCAAGATCCTGAACAGCCGCTACACGGCCGATACTGGCCCTATCGACCCGCAGTGTGACTGCTATACCTGCCGCCACTACAGCCGCGCCTATCTGCGTCACCTGCAGCGTGCAAACGAGATTCTCGGCGCTCGGCTCGCAACAATTCACAATCTTCACTACTACCAGAGCCTTATGCGCGGGCTGCGGGAGGCGATTTCTTCCGAAACACTGGATGATTTCGTCGAGAAGTTTTATCGTATGCGCCCGAAAAACAGCGGGGCGCCCGGCATGGCAGCAGACAGCGCCGCGAGCACCTCAATTCCAAGCAACCGAGGCACTTCATGAATTTTCTGATCTCCGAAGCTCTGGCCGCCGATGGCGCGCCGGCTGCCCAGCAGGGCGGCAGCATGATGTCAATCCTGTTTCTGGTCCTGATGTTCGGGGCATTTTATTTCCTCTTGATCCGTCCGCAGCAGAAACGCGCGAAGGAGCACAAGACGATGATCGCCAGCCTCTCGAAGGGTGACGAAGTGGTAACCGCGGGTGGGGTACTGGGGCGCATCAGCGATATCAGCGAGAACTACGTTAGCGTTGAAATTGCCGACGGTGTGAACATCAAGGTTCAGCGCCAGGCGGTGCAGACAGTGCTCCCGAAAGGGACGATCAAGACAACAGGCTAACGCCCGCGTCGCTGCAGCGCGCGTGCCCGCTTGCGGGCCGCGCGCATGCCCCGCAACATGAACAAGTATCCAGTCTGGAAGTACCTGTTGATCCTCGCAATCGTCCTGGTTGGGGCGATTTACGCACTCCCCAATCTGTTTGGGGAGTATCCGGCGGTCCAGGTTTCACCCACGCGCACCACCAAGGTCGATGCCGCCGTGCTGGCGCGTATCGAGCAGACACTCAAGGACGCCAAGCTGGAATATCTCGGCGCTGACATTGAGGAAGGCAGCGCGCGCGTGCGTTTCGCCGACACCGAGTTGCAGTTGAAAGCGCGTGAGCGCGTGGCCCGCGAACTTGGCGAAGGCTTTACGGTTGCGCTCAATCTCGTGCCTGCTACCCCGCACTGGCTGGATGCGATCGGCGCTCGGCCCATGTATCTCGGTCTTGATCTGCGTGGCGGCGTGCACTTCTTGATGCAGGTCGACATGCGCGCTGTCCTCAAGAAGTCCGAGGAGTCCGTTTCGAGCGACTTGCGCCGCATCCTGCAGAAGGAGCGGATTCGCTATCTCACGGTGGTGCGCGCCGAGGGAAGTGGCGTCGAGGTGCGCTTCCGCGATGGCGAGGAGCGCGACAAGGCCCGCGCCGTGATCCGGAAGGAACTACCGGATCTCGAGGTGTCAGAAATTATGCGTGGCGCGGAATTCGCGCTGGTGGCGCACTTCAAGGAGCAGGCGCTGATTGGCAAGGCGCAACGCACGCTGGAGCAGAACATGCTGGTGCTGCGTCGACGCCTGACGGACGAGCAGCTCGGCGTTACGGAGCCAGTTATTCAGCAGCAGGGCTCGGACCGAATCGTGGTGCAATTGCCGGGCGTGCAGGATACCGCCAAGGCGAAGGCCATCCTCGGGCGCACGGCGACGCTGGAGATTATGCTGGTTGACGAGGAGAACAACAGCCGTGCCGTGGCGACCGGCTATGCCCCACCGGGCACCAAGCTTTACAAGATGCGCGACGGCCGCCCGATCCTGCTGAAGGGCGGGGTGATCTACTCCGGCGAGAACATCGAGGAGGCGGGCCCTGGCTTTGACAGCCAAACCGGTCGCCCGATCGTGTCAATTACTTTGGATGCCAAGGGAGCCGGAATCAATCAGCGCGTCACCGGTGAGAACGTCGGCAAGCGCATGGCGGTGATCTACATAGAGATCAAATCAGATCCGAAGTTTGATCCCGAAGGCCGTCCGGTGCTAGACGAGCAGGGTCGGCAAGTTCGCGAGAGTCGCCGCATCGAGGAGGTTATCACTGCACCAGTGATCCGCTCGCAGTTGGGCAAGCGTTTTCAGATTGAAGGTCTCGAGGGCACGCAAGAGGCGAACGAGCTCGCGCTGCTACTTCGTGCCGGCGCGCTTGCCGCACCGGTTGCGATTGTCGAGGAGCGCACGGTGGGTCCCTCCTTGGGGCAGGAGAACATTGAGCAAGGCATCAAGGCGACCTGGATCGGGCTGGTTGCCGTCGTCGTGTTCATGATCGTCTACTATCGCACGTTCGGTCTGATTGCGAATATCTCGCTGTTCCTGAACCTGGTGTTGTTGGTAGCTGTTCTGTCTATTTTTCAGGCGACCCTGACCTTACCCGGCATCGCGGGTATCCTGCTTACGCTCGGTATGGCGGTTGATGCCAATGTGCTCATCAATGAGCGCATCCGCGAGGAACTGCGTAACGGCAACTCCCCGCAGGCCAGTATCCACGCCGGATTCCAGAAGGCCTTCGCCACCATTGCCGATGCCAATATCACCACGCTTATCGCTGCGGTGATGCTGTTCTACATCGGCACTGGGCCGATCAAGGGATTCGCCACGACGCTCAGCATCGGCATCCTGACAACAATGTTTACCGCGGTGATGTGCTCGCGCGCCATGGCCAATCTGGCGTTTGGCAGCCGTCGGCTCGAGAAACTGCCGGTCTAGGAGCGCGCCATGGAGATACTGAAACGGCAGACCAACATCGACTTCGTCAGCAAACGCTACTGGTCGATTGGGCTTTCGACTGCGGCCAATGTGGCTACCCTGGTGCTGCTGATGGTCATGGGGCTGAACTTTGGCCTGGACTTCACCGGAGGCACGCTTGTCGAGGTGAACTACCGGGAGCCAGTTGAAGTCGCCGACGTCCGCCAGAACCTTGCGCGCGGCGGCATTGCGGATGCGGTGGTGCAGCGCTTTGGCAGCACGCGTGATCTCATGGTGCGCATGCCTCTCCACGGGGATGCCGATAAGGACGCGGCGGCAGCGAGCGCCGAGCTGGTCGACGCGCTGCGTGCGCCATTCAAGGAACGGGCGCTGGAGAGTCGTGCGGGGCAGGCACAACAGTGTCGCGTCGACGGAGAAACGCAGCCGCGGGCCTGTCACGTGCAGATCAAGCGTATCGAATTTGTGGGTCCGCAGATCGGGCGTGAGTTGGCCGAAAAGGGCGCGCTTGCGCTCATTTTTACCACTATCGGCATCATGATCTACGTCATTTTCCGGTTCGAGTGGCGGTTCGCGGTGGGCGCTATCATCGCGACTGCGCATGACGTGTTCCTAGTGTTCGGGTTCTTCACCGTCACGCAGATGGAGTTTAGTCTTCAGGTGCTGGCCGCGATCATGGCGGTGCTTGGTTATTCATTGAACGACACGGTGGTGGTTTTTGACCGCATTCGCGAGAACTTCCGCAAGCTCCGCAAACAGACGGTCCCCGAAATCATGAATGCGTCGATTAACCAGACGCTGGCGCGCACCATTATCACGTCAGGATCGACCGCGCTTACCATGGTGGCATTGTTTCTGTTCGGCGGTGAGACATTGCGCGGGTTTGCGGTGGCGATGTTGATCGGCATCGGGGTCGGAACCTACTCTTCGATTTTCATTGCGACCCCCGTCACCCTGATGCTCGGAATTACTCGTGACGACATGCTTCCGCCCAAAAAAGAAGTCGTCCAGGACAGTCTGCCATAGCCCTGAGCGGGATGACCGGTAGTCCCGCCGTCCCTCCCTCCCGTCGGTAGCCGGTTGGTGCCCAGGCGGCGCCAATGCTAGACCCATCTGATTCTTCCCTCGCACAAAGGAAGGGTTTACATGAGCTGGCAAATCGTACCCGGCAATTCGTCGCTTTCCATGCTGCTGTTGGCCGCTTTGGCGCTCGCGTTTCTCTACGCGGCGCGCCAGCCGCTGCATGGCGTCATTCACTCACTTTCGCGCGCGCTGTCCGACGGGCTTCGACTAGGAGCCCGTTGGCTGGCGCGGGCCGCCGTCCGGCTCAAGGAGCGCAACACACTTGTGCTGCTGGCGCATGGGCGCGAAGAGGTCACCCAGGCGATCGAGCGCGAGTTCCAACGCGTCACAGTGCTTGTCCAGCGCGATCTGCAGGGCTATCCCGCACTACAACGCAGGCTGCTCGACGATATTACGCGTATCGAGGAGGACTACAGAAAGTGCGGGGAGGTTCCACCGCCGCCACCCGAGTGGGTCAAGGCCGTTGAGGCGGTCGCCCAGATCAAGCACACCGGCGACGGTGTTGCACAAAGACTTCTCGAAGTCATCAGCGAGTCGCTGGAGAGCATTTACGAGCAGGTCCTGGGGGAATATCGGCGCGCGTATCAAGAGCGTCACCGCATCCTCGACAGCTTTGTTCCGTTCGGCCGCTCCCTGAATGAAACCTTGCTCAAGGTCGACCGCAACATCGGCGGGTTGCAGGAGAGTGCGGCACGTATAGACGCCCAGATGGATCGCTACGAACAAATCGCCGCCGGTTCAGAGCGCGTCGAGCACTCGCTTACGGCCTCCGCGACGGTGCAGTTCGTGATTTCCGCGCTGGTGCTGGTCATTGCATTTGGAGGAGCCTTCGTCAACTTCTGGCTGATCGCGCGCCCGATGTCAGCGATGGTGGGTGGGGGGGAATATATTGTCGGGAACTTGGAGGCCTCGCATATTGCCGCGCTGGTCATCATCCTGGTTGAGGCGACAATGGGGCTATTCCTGATGGAAACGCTGCGCTTCACGCACCTGTTTCCGCGCATCCATAACCTGCCGGATCGAATGCGCCGGCGCATGTTGTGGGTGGCATTTTCCATCCTATTTGTACTCGCAGGTGTGGAGGTGGCGCTCGCCGTCATGCGCGACCAGATCATTGCGGCAGATATCGCGCTAAAGCGCGGTCTCGGCGGCGAGATCCTTGCCGCGGTTGTGGAGACCGCCTGGGTGAACAAGATCCCGGTGGCCGGACAGATGATTTTGGGGTTCATTCTGCCGTTTGCGCTCGCCTTTATTGGCATTCCACTCGAGTACTTCATTTATTCCGCGCGTACCGTGTTCGGCGGACTGCTGGTGCTTGTTGTGCTTTCGTTGGGGTTCGTGCTGCGCCTGACCGGCAATGTCACCCGCCACCTGGGTCGTGCGCTGGTGATGGCCTATGACGCGGTGATCTTCCTGCCGCTCATGATCGAACGGGCGGTGCTGATGTTGCGGGGTAGGCCAGCGGCAACCGTTTCCGATGCCGCAAGGCTTGCCAAGACGCCGGAGACACTGCTGTGATGCGCCGCCGCTGGTTCATTCTGGTCTTGCTCGCTGCCGTGGGATTGTCCGGCTGCGGCGACAAGAAGACCCATGCGCGCGCGGTGTACCTGCTGGTGGACACATCGGGCACCTATGCGCAGGAACTTGACCGTGCCCAGCAGGTGGTCAATTTTTTGTTGGGCACCCTCAATCCGGGTGACTCGCTGGCAGTGGCCCGCGTGAAAAGCCGCTCCTTCACGGAAAAGGACATAGTGGCCAAGGCCACCTTTGCCAAGGATCCATTGCAGGCGAACGCCCAGAAGCGTGCGTTCAAGGAGCGGGTGTCGGCGCTCAAGGAAAAGAGCAAGGGTGGTAGCGCCTATACCGATATCACTGGCGGTATCTTGCAGGCAGCGGAATTCCTGAACGANNGCCAAGACGGTGCGTAACGTCAACATGAACCTGACGGGCATTCGGGTGGTCGCGCTGAATGTCACCAAGCTGGCAACCGACAATGTCGATCCGAAGCGCTACTACGGTCGCCTCGAGTCGTGGGAAAAGCGGGTGAAGAGTGCCGGTGCGGCGGAGTGGCGCATGATAAACGATCTGGAACATCTGGAGCGCATGTTTTAGGTCGCGCCCGCAGGCCAGTGCTCACTACTTGTCGAACGGACGGGTCAGGACGCGCACTACTTCGTACTCGGCATCGCTGGTGGCTGCAAAGCCGGTGTAGTTCGGGTCAAGGGCCTGAATCACCCGTCGATGCTCGGCGTTGTCGAGCTTGAGGGCGAGCAGGGCCTTCTGCATCTGCGCCGCCAGACGATCGTCCACGCGTTTGCTGACGGCGAGGTTATACGGTGGTAGTCCCGGCGACGTGTGAACGATGCGCAATTCGCCCCTTTTTACCCACTGCGCGGCGGTGGTGTCCTTCAGGATGCCTGCATCAAATTCGCCGCTGGTGATGCCACGCGCAATGTTGTCGTAGTGGCCAATAAACTTGTACGACCCGAGCTTTTCCAGCGGCATGCCAGCATTCACGACGACGGCGCGCTGAAGGATGGCTGCCGGGTCGCCAAAGGCGAAGCTCTTACCGGCAAGATCGGCGACCGAACGAATCGGGCTGTTGCTGCGAGAGACGATCATGAGGTGCAATGAACCCTGTCCCGCGGTTACGCACTTGACGAGCAATCGCGCCTGCCCGGCACGTTGCGCCTTGATGTAGGCCACGGGTGTCAGGTAGGCAATGTCGACCGCGCCGGCGGCAACTTCGTTCGAGGCGCGCGTCAGATCAGAAGACAGGCGCAGCTGAACCGGTCGCCCGAGTTCACGTGTAAGGTAGTCGGCGAGCGGCTTCAGGCGTCGATACATGGCGCTGGGAATGTCCATCGCCACGGAGCCCAGGTAGAGTTCAGGCGCATCGGCAGCCGGGGACGTTAAAGGCGTCCCAGCGAGCACCAGGGCCGCGCCCGCGGCCGCCATCCATCGTTGCATCCTGCGTTTCACAAGATTTGGCTGCGCTGAACCTTGTCTAGCATTGAGTAGTGTGCCACGTGATTGCGGCCATTGCGCTTGCCAAAGTGTAACGCGATTTCGGCACACTTGAAAAATTGTTCGGCGTTCTCGATCGCTTCGGTGCAGGGCAGGGTGGCGATGCCCAGGCTGAGGGTCACTGCAATCGGCTGACTGCCCACCAGCATGGGCTGGGCCGTGATGGTGTCGTGCAACTCGTCGGCAATGGTGAGCGAGGCAGCGATGGTTGCATGGCGGCACAGGATGAAAAACTCGTCGCCGCCAAAGCGGCAAGCCACGTCAGAGCGGCGGATGCGCTCTGAGATGGCGCCGGCCACGCGACGTACGATTTCGTCACCGACGCGATAACCGTAGCGCTCGTTGACATCCTTGAAGTGATCGATGTCGATGAGAATGATACTGATGGTTTCGTCCCCCCGGATCGACTGGGCCACCTCGTTTTCCATCAGCAGCTCAAAGTGACGGCGATTGTAGAGGCCGGTGAGTGGGTCGGTCACAGCGAGTTGCCCGAGCTCCTGGTTGACACGCTTTAGCTCATCTGCCTGAGCGGTGAGGCGCACATTGGCCTCCTGTAGTTCGGAATTGGCGAGATCGATGCGCGAGCGCAACAGGCGATGCGCATCGTGCAGCTCTCCGTGCAGGCGGTTGAAGCGGGTCGCGACTTCGCCGAACTCGTCAGAGGATCGCAGTGGGATGGTGCGTGGCGTGGGTGCTGCGGTGTCACCATCATCTCGGTGCAACGCGTTCGAAATGACATGAATCGGCCGAATGATTGTCCAGGAGAGTGCAGCAAATTCCACGAGCAGCACGAGAAGGGTGATGATTACCTGCCGTAGAATCGAGTCATGGCGCGCACGCTCGAGTTTGGCGACGATGCGTTGCGTGGAAAGCCCCATGTGCAGCTCGCCAACCGTATCGTTGCCGAGGCGGATGGGCTGGCGAAATCGGACGATATCAGCGCCGCTGCTCTCGGTGCCTGCCTGCGCCATGTTGTTCCCGCGCGCGCTCAGCACCCGGGCGTACTCGATGTCTTCGTTCTTTACGAGTTCGGCCAGTAGAATCTCGATCGCATGGTAGTTGTAGCCCACCACGCTGTTGGCCAGGTTTTGCGCGATGAAATAGGAAAGTTCCTGGCCGCGGCGGTTGGCCTCGTCCAGCACCTCGCGTTCCTGCGAGCGCAGGGTAAGCCAAGTGTTGGCAGTAAGTGCGACCAGAAGCGCTGTAAGCAGGACGAGAACGACCTTCTGGCGGATACCCAGCCGCAGCAGCCTTCCGAGTCGCAACAGTTGCAGGAAATTGTGCGTAACGGGTGGATTGGGCTCTCCGGCGGGCAGGGGTGCCGCCGAGGCGTCTGCGTCATGCTTGGTATTGGCCGAGTCCGTCAGCATTTTGTTATGTCCATCTTCAAGTCGTTTGCCCCGCAGCCCAACGGCACGGCGGCCTGGATGAATCGTCCCCGTGCCAGGCACATTCCCCGGCAAAACAGGCATTTCGGTGGGAAATCGGCTATCCTAACGGCCCTCTCCGACCCCCCAATCGCATGCAAGTAATGGGCCGGAAGTACACTCTCAGGGAGCAGCCGAAAATAGCCATGTTTAGTCGCAAACAGACCATCCAGGGGTTCGATCAGGCGCTTTTTGACGCTATTCAGCAGGAGCGTCGCCGCCAGGAGGACCATATCGAACTGATTGCCTCTGAAAACTACGCCAGTCCCCGGGTACTGGAGGCGCAGGGATCGGTCCTCACCAACAAGTACGCTGAGGGTTATCCCGGCAGGCGCTACTACGGGGGATGCGAATACGTAGATGTGGCGGAAACCCTGGCCATCGATCGTGCCAAACAGCTTTTCGGGGCTGCCTACGCCAATGTCCAGCCGCATTCAGGCTCGCAGGCCAATGCGGCTGTGTACCTCGCCCTCCTGAGCCCAGGCGACACTATTCTCGGTATGAGCCTCGCCCATGGCGGTCATCTCACGCACGGCGCGAAGGTCAATTTCTCCGGCAAGATATTCAACGCCGTCCAGTACGGGCTGAATGACAAGACTGGCGAAATCGACTATGAGCAGGTTGAACGGCTCGCCGCCGAGCACAAGCCCAGAATGGTCGTCGCGGGCTTCTCGGCCTATTCGCGCGTGGTGGACTGGGCGCGTTTTCGCAAGATTGCCGACTCAGTTGGTGCCTACCTGTTTGTTGACATGGCCCATGTGGCGGGCCTCGTGGCAACAGGGCATTACCCAAATCCGGTACCGGTAGCGGACGTCGTCACGTCCACGACCCACAAGACCCTGCGTGGCCCGCGCGGCGGAATAATCGTGGCGCGCGCGAATCCGGATATTGAAAAGAAGCTGAACTCCATGATTTTCCCCGGCACCCAGGGCGGGCCGCTCATGCATGTCATCGCGGCCAAGGCAGTGGCGTTTCTCGAAGCGCTGCAACCGGAGTTCAAGACTTACCAGCAGCAGGTGGTTACCAACGCCCGGGCAATGGCAAGCGCGATGGCAGCACGCGGCTACAAGATCGTTTCGGGCGGCACTGATAACCATCTGTTCCTGGTCGACTTCATCGATAAGAAATTGACCGGGAAGGATGTCGAGGCGGCGCTCGGGGCGGCGCACATCACGGTCAACAAGAACGCCGTGCCAAACGATCCGCAGACACCCTTCGTGACAAGCGGTATTCGTATTGGCACCCCAGCCATCACAACCCGTGGGTTCAGCGAGGCCGACGCTCGGGATCTCGCTGGCTGGATCTGCGACGTAATCGACAAACTTGGCGACACGGAAGTTCGTGATCGAATCAAGGCCAAGGTCGAGGCAATCTGCAAACGCCTTCCGGTGTACGAGCACTGATGTACCTGGGCCGGCCGTGCGCCGCGACCGACGCTCACCGACTATCGGAATGGGGAAATGCGCTGCCCGTTTTGTTCGGCTGATGAGACCCGTGTGGTGGACTCGCGCCTGAGCGACGAGGGCGACAGCGTGCGCCGGCGCCGCGAGTGCGAGGTCTGCGGAGAGCGCTTCACGACTTTCGAGCGCGCCGAGCTGCGCCTGCCGCAGGTCATCAAGTCAGACAATCGGCGCGAAACCTTCAATGAGGACAAGCTGCGTGCGGGGTTGTCCCGCGCGCTGGAAAAGCGTCCGGTTGATGCCGCCGCGGTCGATGCCTTGATCGGGCGGATTCGCCACAGGCTGATCGCGAGCGGAGAGCGTGAAGTACCGTCGCGGCAGATCGGCGAGTGGATCATGGACGAGCTAAAGGATGTCGATCCGGTCGCCTATGTTCGGTTTGCCTCGGTTTACCGCAGTTTCGAAGACCTGAATGCCTTCAGTGAGGCGGTGAAACGACTGCAAAATGAGCCGAGCGCCGACCTGCGGCGCAAGCAGCTGCGTCTGCTGCCGGATGCCGAGCTGCCGGAGGCGAATCGCCGGCGCTCGGGGCGCAAGCCTGGCAAGTCATGAGCTTCTCGGCTGACGATGCGCGCTTCATGGCGCGCGCCATTCAGCTCGCGCGTCGCGGCCTCTATACGGCTGATCCCAATCCGCGCGTCGGCTGTGTAATTGCGCGTGATGGCAAGATGCTGGGGGAGGGGTGGCACGAGCGCGCGGGCCTGCCGCACGCGGAAATTGAAGCGCTCAGCGCGGCGGGAGCAGCTGCGCGCGGTGCGACCGCGTACGTCACGCTTGAACCCTGCTGTCATCATGGACGCACGCCTCCCTGCACGGACGCGCTAATTCGCGCCGGTATAAAACGGGTGGTCGCCGCCATGCTCGATCCGAACCCGCGGGTTGCGGGTCAGGGGCTCGCGGCGCTGGAGCAGGCGGGAGTCGCCGTCGGGGTCGGCCTATTGGAGGCCGATGCCGATGCGCTCAATCCCGGATTCCTGTCGCGCATGCGTGCCGCTCGCCCGTTCGTGCGCCTAAAGCTTGCCGCGAGCATGGATGGGCGCACGGCGCTTGTGTCAGGTGAAAGCAAGTGGATCACCGGCGAGGCGGCACGGCGAGACGTGCAGCGCTGGCGGGCGCGCAGCGCCGCCATACTGACCGGGGTCGAGACGGTGTTGGCCGATGATCCTTCGCTCACGGTACGGGAGCTCGAGATAGGTCGGCAACCGTTGCGGGTCGTGGTCGACACAAGGTTGCGGATGCCTGGCAACGCGCGGATGTTACGCTTGCCGGGCACAACGCTACTCGCGACCGCCAGCACGGACATGGCACGGGCCCGGGCCCTTCACCAGGCGGGCGCCGAGATTGTCGTGATCCCGGCGGACGGTGGGAGAGTAAACCTCGCGTCACTCATGCAGACGCTCGCAGCCCGCGAAGTCAACGAAATACTCGTTGAGGCGGGAGCGACTTTGTGTGGCTCGTTGGTGGATGCCGGCCTGGTGGACGAGGTGCTCCTGTACTATGCGCCGCATCTCATGGGCGCGACGGAACGCGGCATGTTCGCAGTGGCACCGCTCGCTGCCATGAACGAGCGCACAAAGCTGCAAGTTGTGGATGTTCGTGCAGTGGGCGAGGATTGGCGCGTCACGGCCCGGCTCATGCCAGTTGAATGAGCCGGGCGCATGGCAGCAGGCGTGTTCACTTCGGAGCGGTGATGTTTACTGGAATTATCGAGGCGGTTGGTCAGGTCACGCAGCTGGAGGCGCGCGGTGGCGACGTCCGTATTGGCGTTGCCACCGGAAAGCTCGATCGGAGTGACGTCAAGCTGGGCGACAGTATCGCGGTGAACGGCGTATGCCTGACGGTCGTTGATTTGCTGCGGGAAGGTTTCGTCGCCGACGTATCCGGCGAGACGTTGGCACGTACGACGGTTGGTCAGTGGCGGGTGGGAGAGCGTATCAATCTGGAGAAGGCGCTGACTCCGACCACCCGGCTCGGGGGCCATTTGGTTAGTGGCCATGTCGACGGGATTGGTCAGGTGTTTAACCGGCATGTCGACGCCCGCTCGGTGCGTATTCGCATCGAGGCTCCGGCGGAGCTGGCGCGCTACATCGCGAAAAAGGGCTCGATCTGCGTGGACGGTGTAAGTCTCACTGTAAACGAGGTGATTGGCGCGGTGTTCGATCTAAATATCGTTCCGCACACGCTCGTCGAGACGATTATTGACGACTACCAGCCCGGTCGCGCCGTAAATATCGAGGTTGATCTTATCGCGCGCTACCTCGAACGGTTGCTGCTTGGCAAACAGGCCGCCACGCCGGGAAGCATGATCACGCGCGAATTCCTCTCGGAGCACGGATTCCTCTAGGCAAATCCGCTAACGGGTCTTTTTCGGGGGTACCTCGAAGTCCAGCGTTGCGCGCGCCAGCAGGGCGGGTTTGGCCTTGGGTTTCGTGCGGTAAGTGAGACGACTGACAACGCGGTATTTTCCGGCAGGGGTTGCCTCCGGGATAGGCAAAAGCTCCTGCGCACTGTAGTAACCCGGCTTCGCCAGTTGCTCGGAGAGGTTCACGACTTTAGTCGCTACGCGCTTGCCGCCTTCGGTAAAGATCTCACGGGTTTCCTCGACGATCAGTGCGCGCACCCTATCTGATCGCTGTAGGTACAGTTCCTTGCGCAGCGTGAAATGGGTGCAACGACGTGCCGGGCCGGTTTCGGGCTCTATCCTGTATAGCGGCGCAGCTGCCAGTACATTGCGGGAAAGCGGCCGCATCTCCGCGGCGAGCTTGCGAGTCTTGGCGGTGGAGTGGTCAAAGCGAGGCGTGTAGTCGGTTTGCTTGCGGTCTTCTTCGAAGTGTGCGCAATCCGGGGTAAACAGGCTTGCGCAGCCGGTGAAAAGAACACTAAGCAACAAGAGAACGGCGAGGCGCGCGACGTGGCTGGCGCTGGTGTGCATCACAGTGAGACGATCCCTGTCGCGGATGAAGGCTAGCTGCCCCAGGCGTCGCGGACGACGTCGTAGCGGTCGCGACTGGCTGCCTTGGTTGGCGCGGGAGGTGGCGTAACCGCCGTCTTTCGTACCGCGGGCCGGGCGACCGGTGTGCGCTTGGCGATTTGAGCAGTCTTCACGGCGACTGGTTTGGTCTGTGCCAGCGGCGTCACACTCGGAGCGGTGCTAGGGGTTGGCACAACGCCAAGATTCCAAAGCAGGAATGCTGCGGTGGCGACGAGCGCGGCATCAAATCCCAGGCCACCGATCCATGGAGCACGCTGATGCAGGCCATAACGGCGCATGTCCCGCTCGTGCGGGGTAGCGGCGGCATGAATCACTTCCCCGTCACGCTGCCGGCGCTCAATGAGACCGAGTTTAAGCAACGCGACGCGAAATTCACTTACGGTCTGGAACCGGCGGGCCGGATCCTTTTCAATCGCTTTCAGGATTACCCACTCGAGCTCCGGAGGAACGCGGCGCGCGTAGTGCTTCGGCCGCGGAGGCGATTCCTGCACGTGGGCGTGCATAAGCGCGAAGTCAGTGCGCCGCTCAAACGGCAGGCGCCCGGTAATAGTCTCATACAAGGTGACGCCAAGCGTATAGATGTCGGACCGATAGTCGGTACCACGGCTATTGATCTGCTCGGGCGCCATGTAAAGCAAGGTTCCGGCCATGGTAGCGTGTTGTGCCGCGTCGCTGTTATCAAGAAGTTTGGCGACACCGAAGTCCATGATCTTGATGATGCCGTCCTGCGTGACGAAGAGGTTGGAGGGTTTCAGGTCGCGATGCACAACGCTTCGACGGTGAATATGGGCGACGCCCTCGAGCACCTGGACGAACAGGCGTACCGCCTCGCTGACCGGCAGCGGGCCCTGCGAGCGCAGCAGCTGCGCAAGGGTCTGGCCCTCGACATACTCCAGCACCAGTACCTCACCGGCAGAGAGCTCCATGAGCGAGTAGAGTGTCAGCACGTTCGGATGATTTAGCCGTGCGTGGGCCTGCGCTTCGGCGCGGAAGCGCTGCAGATGGTCGGGATGGCGGCACACATCGGGCGGCAGGACCTTGAGCGCAACGATGCGCTGCAGTTCCGCATCGTGCGCCTTGTAGACGACACCCATGCCGCCGTCGCCGAGGCGCTCCAGCAGGGTGTAGCGGCCGAGCCGGTCACCCGGCGCAAGGCCCGGTGCGGATTCACGGGCGTGCGCACGCGCGGCGTTAGCGCGCCGCTCCGTAAAGCGATGCGAAAGTACCACCGTGCTCGTAATTGTGTTGAGCTTGTGAGCTTCCACGACCCTGCGCCTCACAACGACAAAATCAGGCAAGAAACAGCTTGTTGTTGCCCCTTAAACTATAGCGGCTGGGACCTGGGGTTAAGGCCAGGTGACGGGTTTTCGACAAGTGTGGCGGCGCGCCGGATGGGCGGCGAGTGTCGAGATTTCGTCGCTGATCGACTCGCAGGGCAGTCACGACTGGAAAAATAGGCGATAATGGGCGGGTTTTCCCAGACTTAGGCAGCCGTTATGGATATCAGCCGTACCCCAGAGATCGTCGAGGAGTTGCGACGCGGCCGCATGGTGGTCCTTATGGACGATGAGGATCGCGAGAATGAGGGCGACCTCGTGATGGTGGCCTCGCTGGTGCGCCCGGAAGACGTCAACTTCATGGCGCGGCACGGCCGTGGGCTCATATGCCTCACCCTGACGCAGGAACGTTGCCGCCAGCTCAATCTTCCGCTCATGGTGAGTGACACGCATTACCGCGGCACGACCAATTTCACTGTCTCGATCGAGGCAGCGCACGGTGTGACCACCGGCATCTCGGCTGCGGATCGCGCGACCACTATCCTTGCGGCAGTAAAGGCGGATGCGAGCCCCGCAGACGTCGTGATGCCTGGTCATATATTCCCTCTCATGGCGCAGAAGGGTGGTGTGCTGGCGCGAGCCGGCCATACTGAGGCTGGTTGCGATCTGGCGCGCCTCGCAGGATTCCCGTCTGCAGCGGTCATCTGCGAGATCATGAATGAAGACGGCAGCATGGCGCGCCTGCCACAGTTGCAGCAGTATGCACGCGAGCATGGACTGAAGATTGGGACGATCGCGGATCTCATCCGCTATCGCGTAGAGAAGGAGTCAACCGTCCAGCGTGTCGGCGAGGCCGTGCTGCCAACTGAGCACGGGGAATTTCGCGTGGTTGCCTATCATGACGATATCGGTGACTCGGTCCATTTGGCGCTGGTGAAGGGGGACATCCGTCGCGAGTGGCCGACGCTTGTCCGTGTCCACGTTCAGGAGAGCCTGCTCGATTTGTTTACGGACGTGCATCGCGCTGGTCATTGGACACTGCATCGGGCGCTCGAGCGCGTGAACCGGGAGGGAGCCGGCGTGGTCGTGATCCTCCAGCAGGAGGAGCCACCGATTAATCTGCTCCGGCGCGTCGAACACTTGAACAAGCGAGGCGTCGGCCTAGAATTGGCGGCCCGCGCGGAGCGCAACGAGATGCGCACCTATGGACTCGGCAGCCAGATACTTGCCGATCTCGGTGTCGGCAAGATGCGCGTGCTGGGGCATGCAATGAAGGCTCCGGGGCTTTCCGGTTTTGGACTGGAAATCGTTGGCTACCTTGAAGCAACCGCGCTCAATGCAGATTTCCCAAAAGAGAAGAAAAGCATCGGATGAGTACGATCAAGAGCATCGAGGGCGACCTTGTGGTACGTAATGCCCGTTTCGGCATTGTGTTGGGACGCTTCAACGATTTTATTGGCGAGCGGCTGCTCGTCGCGGCAACTGACACGCTGTTGCGTCATGGTGCCGATCCGGCAAACGTGGAAGTGGTGCGCGTGCCAGGAGCGTACGAGATTCCGCTGGCGCTCAAGGCGCTGGCGGGTGCCAAGAAATTTGATGCGCTGATTGCGCTCGGCTGCGTAATTCGCGGGGCCACCCCGCATTTTGACTATGTGGCGGGAGAGTGCGCGAAGGGTGTGTCACAGGTGACTATGCAGTTCGATGTACCGGTCGCGTTCGGCGTTCTCACGACCGATACGATTGAGCAGGCAATCGAGCGGGCCGGCACCAAGGCCGGCAACAAAGGGATCGATGCGGCGCTGACTGCGATCGAGATGGTCAACCTCCTCAAGAAGTTGCGTGCCTAGGAGGAGATGGTATGAGCCGGAAAACAGCCGGCGCAATGCAGGGCGGAAGGCATCTCGCGCGCCGCGCTGCACTGCAGGCCCTCTACCAATGGCAGCTCACTGGCCAAGCGCCGGGGGATATCGAGAGCCATTATGTCCTCGATCATGAGATGGAAGGGATCGATCTCGAGTTTTTCCATCAGTTGCTGCGCGAAATCCCGCTCCATCAGCACGAACTCGACGATCACCTGATTCCTCATCTCGATCGGTCGGTAGACGACGTCGATCCTGTGGAACTCGCCTGTCTACGCATTGGTGCCTACGAGTTTGAATTTCATCCCGAGATACCCTACCGCGTCGTACTGAACGAGGCGGTCGAACTGGCCAAGACCTTTGGCGCCGAGCACGGTCACAAGTACGTTAATGCCATACTCGACAAGGTCGCCCACGCGCTGCGTCCGCACGAGGTAGGCGCCGCCCGCGCCCCGGTTTAGGCCGCACCGGCGGTGGACGAGTTCGAGATCATACGAACCTACTTCGCGACTCAGCCGGTGACGCGCGCCGACGTGGTGCTCGGCATCGGAGATGATGCAGCGCTGCTACGTGTTCCACTGGGGCACGAGCTGGTTGCCACTACGGACACGCTGGTGGCCGGTGTGCATTTTCTTGCAGACACGGATCCTGCGGATCTCGGCTATCGTGCGCTGGCGGTCAATCTCAGCGATCTTGCGGCGATGGGGGCGGAGCCCGCCTGGGCCACCCTGAGTCTTACGCTTCCCGATGCGGAACCGCGCTGGCTGGAGGGCTTCTGTCGTGGTTTCTATGAGCTTTCGCGCGAATTTGGCGTGCAGCTGGTGGGCGGCAATCTGGCGCACGGCCCATTGAACATCACGGTCGGTGCCTACGGACACGTGCCGGTTGATACCGCATTGCGACGTGACGGCGCGGGAGTTGGGGATGCGATTTATGTTACCGGCGTGCTCGGCGACGCGGCACTCGCACTCAATCACGTACTTGGTCGTCAACTGTTGGACGCGGTCGCCTTTGCGTCGGTGCGTGCCCGGCTGGTGCGGCCGCACCCGCGCGTTGCTGAAGGCCTGCGGCTGCGCGGTATCGCTTCGGCCGCGATCGATATATCCGATGGTCTGCTGGCCGATCTCGGTCACGTATTGGCGGCAAGCGGGGTCGGTGCGCGTATCGAGCTGTCCCGCCTGCCCGTCTCGGATGTGTATCGGGGGGAATTCGCGCGGGCAGGCTGGGAGCCGGCGCTCACGCAGGGCGACGACTATGAACTTTGCTTTAGCGTTCCACCCGGGCGCGTCGCAGCGCTCGAGGCGCTCACGCCGATGCTTGGCTGTCGGATTACCCGCATCGGAGAAGCGGTCAGCGAAGCCGGACTCACCGTGCTCGATGCTTCCGGCCACCGCTATGTCGAGCTTCATGCGGGTTACGATCACTTCACGCAACACGCGAACAAGGGGAACTGAATGCGGATTGGCACGCCGTTAAGTCCATCGGCCACGAGGGTAATGCTCCTGGGGGCGGGAGAACTCGGCAAGGAGGTCATCATCGCCCTGCAGCGTCTCGGCGTAGAGGTGATCGCGGTTGACCGCTATCCCAACGCCCCGGGACACCAGGTTGCGCATCGGGCGCATGTCATCAACATGGCGGATGGGGCGGCTCTTCGGGCGCTGGTTGAGCGCGAGAGGCCACAGATCATCGTTCCGGAAATCGAGGCCATTGCGACGGATATGTTGGCCGAAATCGAGCGTGCCGGCATTGCCGAGGTAATTCCCACCGCGCGTGCCGCGCAGCTCACCATGAATCGCGAGGGCATCCGGCGGCTTGCCGCCGAGACCCTCGAGTTGCCCACGTCGCGGTATGCGTTCGCCGAGACCGAAGCGGAGCT
>DKBM01000129.1:0-7257 GCA_002451215.1 Proteobacteria bacterium UBA6900 | reverse complement strand
TGATCGGCTACGGCAAGGTCTTCCACGCCGCCGGCATCAGCTGGACGATGTCGTCGCACGCGTCCGAAGCCGCAAACTTCTCGATGTTCATCGGCAGTGCCAAGAACCTGCACCGCCAGGCCATGCGTATCCGTGAGGCGGCGCTCGACCTGGGTGTGAAGCGCATCGTTGTCGGCGAGTGCGGCCACGCGTGGCGAGTGGCGTATAGCTTCTGGAACACCCTGATTGGCCCATTCGATTTTCTCGATCCGCGCTATCCGGTGCCGCAGCATGTCTGCGAGGTCACCTACGATCTCATCCAGCGCGGCGCACTCAAGTTCGACAAGTCGGCCAACGACGACAAGGTCGTAACCTTCCACGACTCCTGCAACGTCTCGCGTGCCTCGCGCATGGGCAACATGCCGGGGGGTCAGTTCGTTATCCCGCGCGCGGTCGTGAAGGCAGCAGTCAACAAATTCGTCGACATGCCACAGGCCACGATCAACGAAGGCACGTTTTGCTGCGGCGGCGGTGGTGGCCTGCTCACCGACGATCTCATGGAACTGCGCGTGAAAGGCGCGATGCCCCGCATGCAGGCGCTCCAGGAAGTTGTTGATCACCATGGCGTCACGCACGTCGCCGCAATTTGCGCGATTTGCAAGAGTCAGTTTTCGAAAGTGCTGCCGTACTACAAGTTCGACATGAACATGATCTTGAGCGTTCACGGCCTGGTGAGCAGCGCGATCCGGCTTGGTCCGGTCAACCAGTAGATATTCGATTCACAGAAACACGATTAATCAGGAGAACCTGGCAATGGCAACTCCCGCTGACAAGGTAAAGGGCAAGGGCGATTTCACCTACCGTCGCTACAAGGACGGTGATCACGAGTGGCGTTCGATGCACGACAAGATTTTTGTCGGCGACGCGACCGACAAGTGCCCGACCTATATCCACAAGACTCCGCCCTGCCAGGCGAGCTGCCCCTCGNNTAGAGGACTTTGTCGGCATCAATTCCGTCGAGCAGTTCATTGGCGACTGGGCACTGCAAAACAAGATCGACTACAAGGCAAGCGAGCAGTCGACCGGCAAGAAGGTCGCGGTAATCGGCGGCGGACCGGCCGGACTCGCGGCCGCCTACCAACTGCGCCGCAAAGGCCATGCGGTCACGGTGTTCGATGACCATGAAGAGCTTGGCGGCATGGCGCGCTACGGCGTGCCGGGCTACCGCCTGCCTCGCGAGGTTCTCGACGGCGAGTTCAACCGCATTGTCGCAATGGGTGTCGAGGTCCGCACCAAGACGCGCGTCGGTACCGACGTGCCGATGGCGGAAATCGAGAAGAACTATGACGCCGTGCTTTTCGCCATTGGATGCAAGTCCGGCCGCGCACTGCCAATCCCGGGTGCCGAGGCCAATAACTGCATTACCGGTGTCGCGTTCCTCGAAGCATTCAACCAGGGCCGGCTCAAGGCCGTCTCGGGCCGCATCGTCGTGGTCGGCGGCGGTGACACATCAATCGACGTCGCCTCGGTCGCACGTCGNNATCTCGCGCCAGCCAGTGGAGAAGATGAACGCCGCCAAGCATGAAATCGACGATGCCCAGCGCGAAGGCGTCGCCATCCGTGGCGCGCTGCAGCCGGTCAGTGTCGTATTGGACGACAGCGGTCGCGCCAAGGCGCTGCGCGTAGTGGAACTCGATTACTCAAGCGGGAAGCCGGTTGAGAAGCCTGGAAGCGAGCAAGACCTGGAGGCTGATCTGATCGTCTCGGCCATTGGCCAGATGGGTGACTTCCGCGGAATGGAGGACTTCAATAACGGCAAGGGCCTGATCAATGCCGACAAGTTCTACCAGGTCCCGAACAAGCCCGGCTTTTTTGTTTGCGGTGACATCATCCGTCCGCATCTGCTCACCACCGTCATTGGCCAGGCATCGATCGCGGCCGAGTCGATCGACCAGTACCTCAAGAAACAGGAACCCTCCAAGCGTCCGAAGGTTGACGTCCACCATTTCAAGCTGCTCGACAAACTGCAGGAAGTCGGCCTGACGCCGCAGGCGTTCAAGTTCGAGGGTCCGGCGGACGAGCGTCCGACCGACCGCGGCCTACGTGGCACCTCGCTGCAGGGCAAGGCAGTTGGCGGTTTCGCCGTCCACAATTACGAAGATCGCGCCGACGCGGAAATCTGCCAGTCGAGTGAGCTGTTCCTTGGACACTTTGAGTTTACGCCGCGCAACAAGCGCACCGAGATGGTGCCTGACGCNNAACCGGCTGCTGGTCGGAGCCGCGGCGATGCTGATCGGCGTTGCCGTTGCCCTACCCGCATTCGCGCACGAGAAGACTGCGGGCTCGCGTGTTCCAATGCCGTCCGTACACACGACGCCGGGTGAGAAATGTGTCGAGCCGACCGATGTGATGCGGCGCGATCACATGAAATTCATCCTGCATCAGCGCGATGACACCATGCATCGCGGAATCCGCACGTCGAAACACAGCTTCAAGAACTGCGTGGACTGCCACGCGGACCCCAAGACCGGCAGCGTGCTCGGTAAGGATGGCTTCTGTCAGAGTTGCCACAGCTACGCCGCCGTGACCATTGACTGCTTCAGTTGTCACACCGACAAGCCCGAGAAGCAGCCGGGCCACAAGGCGGCAGCGCCAGGAAACATTCAGAGCGGCAGCGCCGCCATCACGGGGAGTTCCGCGCCATGACAATTACCCGCCGTGAAATGCTTGCCGCCGGTGCGGCAACACTTGCCGGCGCCGTGGTGACGCCGGGGCTTCGCCTGATCGAACTCGCCACCGCGAAGTCTCCGGAAGATGCCGTCACCGCCCTGCGCCGCTGGGGCATGCTGATCGATGTGGCGAAGTGCAATGACTGCGATGCCTGCGTGACGGCCTGCCGGGAAGAGAATGGCTGGCAGGGCCACAATCGCCCCGCCACCGATGCGCAGTGGATCCGCAAGGTCAAGCTGAAGGATACTGAAACCGGCTACGTGCAAACGCTGCCACTCATGTGCCAGCACTGCGAGCACCCNNGCCTGCCCGTACAAGGCGCGCTCCTTCGTACACGAAGCCACCACTGACCAGAAGCCCTACGCACCACGCGGCATGGGAACGGTCGAGGCCTGCACGTTGTGCGTCCATCGTGTCGATGAAGGGCGCATCCCGGCGTGCGTCGAAGCGTGCAGCAAGGATGGTCACCAGGCGCTGGTCTTTGGTGACCTCAAGGATTCGAACAGCGACATCCGCAAGCGCCTCGCGGCGGCATCCAGCACGCAGTTGCGTGCTGATCTCAAACTGAACACGGGTGTTCGTTACACCGGGCTGTAAGCGCCGGGCAACGCGGAGCAGACTCGAGACATGTATATCACCTACCGCGAGATTGAAGGTCGCAGTTTTGGTTTCTATGCCCTGCTCGCCATCCTCGGGGCCATCGTGCTGGCCGGGCTTGGCGCCGCCTGGTATATGGAGCACAACGGCCACCACGTGACCGGCATGAACAACCAGGTCGTCTGGGGCATCCCGCATGTATTCGCGGTGTTCCTGATCGTTGCGGCCTCCGGCGCGCTTAATGTCGCCTCAATTGCCTCGGTATTCGGCCGCCAGCTCTACAAGCCGCTGGCTCCGCTCTCCGGCCTGCTTGCGATTACGGTGCTGGCCGGCGGTCTCTCTGTTCTGGTACTCGATCTCGGGCGTCCGGACCGGTTGATCGTTGCAATGACCTACTACAACTTCAAGTCAATCTTCGCCTGGAACATCTTCCTCTACACCGGATTTTTCGCGATCGTGGCAGTGTATCTGTGGATGATGATGGAACGGCGCATGAACGACTACTCGAAGCCAGTCGGGATGTTCGCGTTCATCTGGCGTCTCACGCTCACCACCGGTACCGGTTCGATCTTCGGCTTTCTCGTCGCCCGTGATGGGTATGACACTGCCGTCATGGCGCCGATGTTCATCGTGTTTTCGTTCGCTTACGGCCTCGCCATCTACATGGTCGTCCTGCTGGCGGGCATGAACTGGAGCGACCGCCGCATCGGTGAGGCAGTGTTTGGGCGCCTGCGCAAGCTGCTTGGCGTTTTTATCGCCGGGTCATTCTACTTCGTACTCGTTTATCACTTGACCAACCTGTACATCACTCAGCGCCACGGCGTCGAGGCCTTCATTCTGCTTGACGGCGGTGTCTATACGAAGATGTTCTGGATCGGCCAGGTACTGCTCGGCTATGTGGCGCCACTCGTAATCCTGTTTCATCCTGCGCTTGGCAAGTCGCGCGCGCTGGTTATGTTGGCTTGCGTCCTGACGGTGCTGGGCGGGATCGCCCAAATGTACGTCACCATCATCGGAGGCCAGGCCTACCCCATGCAGCTCCTGGCCGGTAAGGAAGTCGTGGAAAGCTCGTTCTTCGACGGTCGCGTGGGAAGCTACGCGCCGAGCCTTCCCGAGGTTGTCCTCGGCGTCAGCGGGCTTGGCATCGCGCTCTTTCTCGCTGCCTTTGCGCTCAAAGTGCTGCCATTCCTGCCGCAGAGTCTCGCGGATGCCGATGCCGATCCGCACCACAAGGCGACGGCCGGCGAGGCCGGCAAGCCAGCCGCGGCGTAAAGCGACGATAATCCGCGACGGCTCCGGAACAACCTTCCGGAGTCCATGGAGCAATCTCGCCGCGGAGGGCCACCGATGAAGCGCCTCCTGATTTCTGCGGCGCACAAATCATCCGGCAAGACCACAGTCACGCTTGGACTATGCGCGGCGTTGCGCCAGCGTGGCCTGCGCGTGCAACCGTTCAAGAAAGGGCCCGACTATATCGATCCCCTTTGGCTGTCACTCGCCAGCGGTCGCGCCTGTCACAACCTCGACTTCTACCTCATGGGCCACGATGAGATCCGACTTGGCGTTGCCCAGCACGCACGAAACGCCGACGTCTGTCTTATCGAGGGCAACAAGGGACTCTATGATGGTCTCGATCTCGACGGCAGCAACAGCAATGCCGCGCTGGCGACCCTGCTTGAAGCGCCGGTGGTCCTTGTGATCGACGCCCGCGGCATGACCCGCGGCATTGCGCCACTTATTCTCGGGTATCAGGCATTCGATCGGCGTGTACGGATCGCCGGCGTAATCCTCAACCAGCTGGGTGGTATGCGTCATGAATCAAAGCTGCGCGCCGTGATCGAACACTACACCGATGTCACCGTGCTCGGTGCCGTGCACTACGATGAGAACCTCACCATCGTAGAACGTCATCTCGGCCTGGTGCCAAGCAATGAGACCGCCGTGGCCGAGGATCGGATCGATGTTATTGCCGCGGCCATCAGTCGCCAGGTCGATGTCGACCGACTGCTCGCGCTGGGCGAAGCCCCCGCCGGGTGGCCTGGCGTACCCGCGCCCGCCATGCGAACGCTTCCGACTCAGCCCGATGTGCGCATCGGGATTGCGCGCGATGCCGCATTTGCCTTCTACTATCCGGGTGACCTTGATGCGTTACGTGCGGCCGGCGCTGAAATCGTGCCCATTGATACGTTGCACGATGCTCGCCTGCCAGCGCTCGACGGGCTCTTCGTAGGCGGTGGCTTCCCGGAAGTGCAAATGGAAGCCCTTGAGGCCAACCAACCGCTTCGTGCTGCGATCCGCGACGCCATTGAATCGGGTCTGCCGACTTACGCGGAATGTGGGGGTCTGATGTATCTTACTCGCTCGCTCACGTGGCGCGATCGTCGCTGCGAAATGGTCGGAGTAATTCCCGCAGATACTGTCATGCACGCCCGACCGCAGGGTCGCGGTTACGTGCGCCTGCGCGAAACCGGCGCGGGGCTCTGGCCGCTCGCCACATCCGGTCAAGGCGCGCCGGAGCTACGTGCCCACGAATTTCACTATTCGGCACTTGAAAATGTCTCGTCCGGTCTTACCTATGCCTATGAGGTTCTGCGTGGCAACGGCATCGACGGCAAGCGTGACGGCATCGTCTACAAGAACCTGCTGGCTTGTTACACCCATATGCGCGATCTCGACAGCAACCATTGGGCGCGACGCTTCGTTGAATTCGTCCGGGCACACAAGCCCTCCGCACGCGGTAGTAGTGCCCAGCAATAGGAGCTAATCATGATCAATATCACCGCCAGCGCCGCCGAACAGATTCGAAAGGCCGCCGAGCAGGGTCAATCGCAAGGCATGTGCCTGCGAATTGCGGTTCGCCTGGGCGAAGAAAAGGAAATCGAGTACGGCATGGGCTTTGACGAGCGCAAGGACGAAGACATCCATTTTGTAACCGAGGGCATCGATGTGGTGGTAACTCCCGGCGCCAAGGAGCTACTTTCGGGCGCAACGCTCGATTACGTGGAAATCAATCCCGGCGAGTTTCAGTTCATCTTCTTCAACCCGAACGACCCCTCGCATACCAAGCCGCGGACCGACAGCTGATCTCCGGGTAACGGCGTCTGCGGGCGGGGCGCGGGACGTTTCTGCTATGATGAAGTTCGCGTCGACCCTGAACCATCCCGGTCGACGCTATATTCGCCCCATGCCAACAAACGCTTCATCCTTCAAGCAACCGGGACTACCCTTCACGCGACGCGTCGTCGCGCTGTTCTGGGGAAAACCTTCGCGACCCATCCGGTTCCTGATCGTCCTGCTGGCCGGTAGCGCGGGCGCGATTGGCCTTTCGCTTCTCGGCTATCGGAGTGCCGACTGGATTGCATTGGTGCTCGCCCTGGCCAGCATCGGGTTGCTCGTCGCCCTGCTCCACCGGGTGCAGCAGCGTCTGCGTTTCGTCGCACATCTGCGCGTATGGGCTGAGCGGATGCGCGGTGGCGATCTTTCGGCAAAGGTGCCGACTTCGCCCGAGCCGGACCTCGCCAATATCATTGAAGACATCAACAGTCTGGGAGGAATGCTCGAGCGGCTCGCCATCGAGATGGACGCGCACTCGCACACCCAGACGGTGCGACTGGCCCGCAAGACGCAGTCGCTCGATATTCTGTACGAGGTTGCCCTTAGTCTCTCCAGCCCCGGTACGCGCGAGGAACTGCTTACGCGCTTCCTAGACGCCTTTATCGAACTGGTGGACGCGCGCGCTGCCACGGTTCACGAACTCGCTGGGAATGGCACGCTGCAGCCGCTCGCGCGTCGCGGCGGCGATCCGCTTGTGCCGGCCCTGCAGACCCATTGCCCGCATTGTGGATGGTCGATAGACAGCCGGGACGTGCACATCCTGACCAACGCGCTGGGCTGTGTTCGTGCCAGCGACACGCCCGCGCCGGACGACCGGGGCGAGATCGTGGTGGTTCC
>DKBM01000125.1:0-23936 GCA_002451215.1 Proteobacteria bacterium UBA6900 | reverse complement strand
GTGTCGTTGACCTGCTTGAAGTGATCGATATCAATGACCAGCAGGGAAGATGGCCCATGCGAGTCGACTTGGCGGTGCAGCTTCCTCAGGCGCCGCTCGAAGTAGCGGCGATTGGCGAGGTGCGAGAGATGATCGAGGTAGCCGAGGCCCTTGAGCTTCTGGCGCTCCTCCGCCATCTTACGGGCGGAGTCGCGCAAGTACTGAAAGATGTTCCCGAACTCCTCGAGTTCCATCGGGTAGCTGTCCCGCATCTCGTTGTGGCGTGCGTCCCGCAGGATGTGTCCGATTGACTGGATGTCCGCGTGTACACCGCGCGCGGTGTCGCGGTGGGACAGGAACACTGCAATTAGCGCGACGACGAATCCGGCGATCATCAGCAGCACAGCGTAGAAGTGGCTATCGGTGAACAGCGACGAAGGGGCCTCGCGCGCCGTCGCAGGCGCGCCGAGGATAATGGCGACACCAGCGCCTGTAAGGGCGAGGCCGATAAGCAGCCCAAGCAGCGTGCGTCGAAAAATTTGGGCGAGAGATCGGGTCATGTTAGCGGGTGGACCGGATTCGGGAATNNACCTGGCCCTGATAGTCGGAGTCGATCAACCCGACGAGATTGCCGAGCACGATGCCGTGCTTGTGGCCAAGGCCTGAGCGCGGCAGCAGCACCGCAGCGAGGTGCGGGTCGGCGATGTGCATTGCGAAGCCCGTCGGGATCAGATGGGTTTCGCCCGGCGCAACGTGTATGTGCTCGTCCACGCATGCGCGCAGATCGAGACCGGCCGAACCGTCGGTAGCGTAAGCGGGCAGGGGGAAGTCCGTTCCGATACGGCGATCCAGAATCTTAAGCTCGACTTTTCGTTTCAGACCTTTGTTTGGCGGCATGGAGTTTTTCTGCAATGAGTTGAATCAGTGCGCGCGCAAGCTTCGCCTTGGACTGCGTGGGAAGATCGGTACTACCAGCGCGGTCGATGACGAGCAGGCTGTTATCGAGCGACTCAAAACCGACTCCGGGCGCGCCGATGCGGTTGGCCGCGACGAGGTCGAGGCGTTTGGATTCGAGTTTCTGCCGCGCGTTTGCTTCCAGGTCGTTTGTTTCCGCCGCGAATCCCACCGTAAACGGTCGGCGCGTGAGCGCCGCGACGCTGGCGAGGATATCCGGGTTGCGCACCAGCTCGAGCGACATGTGCTCGCCTGATTTCTTGATCTTTTCCCCAGTCACGTTCGCGGGACGGTAGTCCGCAACTGCCGCGACGCCAATGAAGATATTAATGTTGTCGATGCGAGCGTGCACGGCATCGTGCATATCCTGTGCGCTGATGACACGAATGGTCTCGACGCGCTGCGGATCGGGCAGGGCAGTCGGCCCTGAAATCAGCGTTACCTTGGCGCCGGCCTCGGCTGCCGCTTCCGCCACGGCGTAGCCCATGCGTCCGGAGCTTCGATTGGTGATACCACGTACCGGATCGATCGCCTCCCAGGTTGGTCCGGCCGTCACCATAACGTTCAGCCCTGAGAGCTTGCCGCTCGCGAATAGTTGCGCGGTCTGCGCTACGAGCTCAAGCGGTTCCAGCATGCGCCCCAGGCCGAAATCGCCGCAGGCCTGATCCCCTTCGGCAGGCCCAAGAACGTGTACACCGCGACGCCGAAGCATGACCAGGTTTGCCTGGGTCGCGGCGTTGGCCCACATCTGCTGATTCATCGCCGGTGCGACCGCGAGCGGGGCCGCGGCAGCAAGGCAAACTGTTGTGAGGAGGTCTTCGGCCCGGCCCTGGGCAAGCCGCGAGAGAAAATTTGCCGAGGCCGGCGCGATCAGCACCACATCCGCCCAGCGCGCGAGCTTGATGTGCCCCATGCCGGCTTCCGCGTCCGCGTCGAGCAAGTGCAGGTGCACGGGGTGGCCGCTCACGGCCTGCATGGTGAGTGGCGTGATGAACTCCTGTGCCCCGCGCGTCATGGCTACGCGCACCTCGGCGCCGGCATCGCGCAGGCGGCGCGCCAGCTCGGCGCTCTTGTAGGCAGCGATGCCGCCGGTCACGCCGAGTAGAACCCTTTTATTGGAGAGGGAGACCATGTGTTACAGTTTACTTGCCTACAGACAATTCGCACAAACCAGCCACCGGACAGGGACGTGCCCATGGCAATCACCGACTGGCCTGAATCCGAGCGCCCGCGCGAGAAATTGCTCGCGCGCGGGCCGCAAGCACTGTCAGATGCCGAATTGCTTGCTATCTTTCTGCGCACCGGGGTGACCGGCAAGACCGCCGTGGACGTCGCGCGTGAGATGCTCGCCCGCTTTGGCAGCCTGCGTGGCCTGCTTACCGCCGAGCGCGCGGCGGCATGCGCAACGGCTGGGCTGGGGGAGGCGAAGTTCGTCCAGCTGCAGGCCGCGCTGGAGTTGGGCCGGCGTTTCCTGGCGGAGAAGCTCGCCCGCGGCACGGCACTCAACTCGGCGATGGACACCCGCGACTTTCTGCAGGCGCGCCTGCGAGATCGCGCGGAGGAGCATTTCTGTTGTCTCTTTCTGGATAACCGCCACCGGGTGCTGGCCTTTGAGGAGCTGTTTCGCGGCACCCTGAACGGGACGTCGGTCTATCCGCGCGAGGTGCTGAAACGCGCCCTGGCGCTGAATGCGGCGGCGGTTGTTCTGGTCCATAACCATCCGTCGGGGGTGGCCGAGCCCAGCCGGGCGGACGAACTGCTGACCGAGCGCCTCAAGGAGGCCTTGGCGCAGGTGGACGTGCGGCTGCTGGATCACCTCGTCGTCGGGGACGGAGAAATGGCCTCGTTTGCCGAGCGTGGCCTGCTTTAGAGGGTATCTAAGGCTACCCAAGCCCCCCCTAATTTGATATAAAAGCCGGCCTTCACGGCCCCTTTTGGGGCCGCTTCTGTACGGGAGAATTTTCGATGTCCAGAGTCTGTCAGGTTACCGGCAAGCGCGCGCGCACCGGCAACAACGTGTCCCACGCGAACAACCGCACCAAGCGCCGGTTCCTGCCGAACCTGCAGTACCGCCGGCTATGGGTGGCGAGCGAGAACCGCTACGTTACGCTGCGCCTCACGACCCGGGCGCTGCGGACGATCGACAAAAAGGGTATCGACGCGGTGCTCGCTGACCTGCGAGCGCGCGGCGAAAAGGTTTGAGGTGACCCATGGCCAAGGCCATTCGCGAAAAGATCAAGCTCGTGTCGAGCGCGGGAACGGGGTTCTACTACACAACCACCAAGAACAAGCGAACCACCCCCGACAAGCTCGAGTTCAAGAAGTACGACCCAAAGGCGCGCAAGCACGTCATGTTCAAGGAAGCCAAGATCAAGTAACAGCTTCCCGGATGTACGCTCAGAAGGCCCGGCACTGCCGGGCCTTTTTTGTTTCCGGAGTGTGACCCGCTGCCGGCAGCCCGGCTCTATACAAGGTTTGCGATTTCTGCCATAAATAGCCGCGGTTTCGAAGTGTGTCGTAGGATTCATCCGTGAATTTGCTGAGTCAACAGGTACTGCGGACCGATGCCTCGGGCATGCCCCTGGAGTGGATCGACTTTCGGGAGGCGGTGCGCATATATCATCTCGGGCAGGTCGCCTATACCTGCGGTTCGCCGTTGTACCGCGTCCATGGCGGCTACAACGCCATCACCGGTATGCGCTCGGTAATCGAGGTAAATTCCATCGTTGCGACCCAGGGTGACAGTCATCCCCTGATGAAGGTTCGCGGCAATTACGTTCCGCCGCTCAACAATCAAACCCTGTTCGCGCGTGACGCGCATCTCTGCATGTACTGCGGCGTACGGCATCCGGAGCGCGCGCTGTCGCGCGATCACATCATGCCGCTCAGCCACGGGGGGACTGATACCTGGAAAAACGTGGTGACGGCCTGCAAGCGCTGTAACAACCACAAGGCTGGTCGCACGCCGGAGCAGGCGCACATGCAGCTCATTGCCATCCCTTTCGTCCCGACGCACGCCGAGTACATTTTCCTNNATTCCTGCTGGCGCATTTCCCGCGCCACAGCCCGCTGCACCAGCGCTTGGCCGCGCGCAGTTAGCCTCTTGCGCAATCCGGAATGACAAAACCCGCCAGGTGGCGGGTTTTGTGTTTTACGACTGTTGTGTCCGCGGTTTATGCCGCAGCCGGTACCAGCGTGTAGGTGCGAATGCGTTCCGCAAAGGCGCGCAGTGCCTGGATCCGGGTCGCTTCTGCCTCGCGACACCATTCCTGCAGGGCCTGGATAAGGTGCTCCTGCGTTGTGGCGGAACGCTGCCAGATGTCCTGCAGCTTCTGCTTCATCGCGTAGACGGTCTGCAGGGCCTGGCTCTGTGCCAGCGCCTCCTGAAGGCGGGCGTGTGAGCCTTCATCCAGCAGAGCCGCTTCGCGGACCATAAGGCGCTTGGCGCGCTTTACGAGTGTCCAGCGCTCGCGGTCGCTCCGGTCGAACTTCTTGAGTTCCTCGCGGTGAACCTTCTTCATCACATCGCGCGCGAACTGTGCCATCACAACGAAGCGGGCATGAATCACCGCGCGTACGGTGTCGAGGTCGATGTGCGACTTGGCGGTATCGCAGGTCAGCTCCGGCGGTATCTTTTTCACACGCGCCAACCCAACCATCTCCATCATGCGGATGTACATCCAGCCGATGTCGAACTCCCACCACTTGGAGGAAAGCTTGGCGGAACTCGCAAAGCTGTGGTGATTGTTGTGTAGTTCCTCGCCGCCGATCAGGATGCCCCACGGCACGATATTGGTGGAGGTGTCGCCAACCTCGTAGCTGCGGTAGCCCCAGTAGTGACCGATGCCGTTGATGACGCCGGCCGCGAACAGCGGAATCCAGATCATCTGCACTGCCCAGATCGTGAGACCAATCGGGCCAAACAACGCCAGGTCAATGAGGAGCATCAGCGCGACGCCCTTGCCACTGTGTCGGGTGTAAATATTGCGCTCCACCCAGTCGCTTGGGCAGCCGTGGCCGTACTTGTCCATGATGCTCTGGTCACGCGACGCCTCGCGATAGAGCGAAACGCCATCCCAGAATACCTTGCGTATGCCGTAGATCTGCGGGCTGTGCGGATCGCCGGCGCGGTCCGATGTGGCGTGGTGCTTGCGGTGTATCGCAGCCCACTCCTTGGTAACCATGCCGGTCGTGAGCCACAACCAGAAACGAAAGAAGTGCGAAACAATCGGATGCAGGTCGAGCGCGCGGTGCGCCTGGTGACGGTGCAGGTAAATGGTGACGCCGGCGATCGTGATATGGGTGAAAACGAGCGCAACGACGATGTAGCCCCACCAGGGCAGGGCGATCAGGCCTTCGAGCATTAGGATTGGGTCCTCATTGAGGGAAACGTGCAACTTAAGGGAGTATAACCGAATCGGGGGTCAGGCAGGGGGAAAAGACCCTAGCTGAAGCTCGGGTACTCGTCTGTCCATGCTGTCTGCCTATTTGGCATGGGCAAGATCACTTCTGCCGGCTAGGGCATTCGACCCGTAGAATGCTGGCGAATTCCCGTCATGGAAAAAATCATGCCCGCGCCCGCCACGCCTGCGCTCACCGTCGATATCATCATCGAGCTTCTCGATAGTCCCAACCGGCCAATCGTGCTGATCGAGCGCAAACACCCGCCGCATGGGTGGGCGATACCAGGTGGCTTCGTGGACATCGGCGAGCGCGTGGAACGCGCTGCGGTGCGTGAGGCGCAGGAGGAAACCTCGCTTGCGGTACGGCTGGTGACGTTGCTTGGTGTCTATTCCGATCCCGCTCGCGATCCTCGGTCCCATACCGCATCAGCCGTATACATCGCCGAGGCGCGCGGCGTGCCAGAAGCGCAAGACGACGCCAAAGCGGTGGGCGTCTTTATGCCCGCGGAGATCCCTTCGGCGCTCGCGTTCGACCACGCGCGGATCCTGCGCGACTACCTCCGCTATCGCGAGACGGGCGAGCGTCCGCCGCCGGCCCCGTGAGGTGTACCACTCGTTGCGGAAACGGGATGGTGATACTCGCGGACTTGAATGCCTGCCAGATGGCGCGATTCAGGTCGGAACGAACATTTCCAAGTCCCCGCTCGGGATCATTCACCCAGGCGCGCAACTCGAGGTCGATCCCGCTATCGGCGAAGCGTGACAGGCAACCGAGCGGTGGCGGATCAGCCAGTACCCGCGGGTGGCTGGCTGCCGTTTTCACGAGAAGGGCGATGGCCGCTTCCGGGTCATCGCCGTAGCTGATCGACACTGGCAAGCGCAGCCTGACGTTGCGATCGCCATACGACCAGTTGGTTATCTCGCTGGTCATGAGGTTCTCGTTGGGTACCAACAGGTCGAGTCCGTCGCGCGTGTGTACCACGACATGCCGGGCATGCAAGGTTTGCACCGTACCCACATACTCGCCAAAGCTGATGACATCGCCGGGGCGGATCGATCCCTCGAAGGCGAGAATCACGCCGCTGACGAAGTTGCTCACCACCCGCTGGAGGCCAAGACCCAACCCTACGCCAAGCGCGCCGCCAAACACGGCGAACGCGGTGAGATCGATGCCTGCAGCGAGCATGGCGCCGATCACGGCTATCGTGAGTAGAGCGAATTTGGCGAGCTTGGAGATGGCGAGCTTCAGACTCTCGTCGAGCGCCTGGGAACGCATCACGCGCCACTGCAAGGCATTCGACAGCCATAGTGCGACGAGCAGCCACAGCGCGATGAAGAGCGTGAAGCTGACCAGCGTATACAGTGACAGGCGCAGCTGTCCGAAACTGATCGCATACTCATCGAGCGCCTGCGAGACGATCGGTAGCCAGCCGAGCAGGTGTAGCGCGATCAGCGACCAGATCGTTACCGTCAATATTCCTTCCCACGCTTTTAGACGGCTGCCGGGACTGAAGCTGTGGCGCAGCACGAATACGCCCATCCGGATCAGGGCGAGCGCCCCGACGAGAAGCAGCGCAAGTCGTAACAGGTCGGTGGGTTGTCCATGGCGACGCAACGTGGTGACTGTCGCAAAGAGCAAGAGCCAAATGATGATTGGCACCAATGCGAGCAGGCCGGTCCGCATCGCGACGCGCGCCCGTTCGTCAATGGCGCCGGGCCGGATAATCGGTGAGAGTCGCGCCTGCAACCATCGCCCAAGCAGCCAGGCAGCGAGCGTGGCGGCGAGGAGGATGCCAATCTGCTGCCAGGTCGATGGGGCCTGGAGAAAGGCGGCGATCGTTTCAGGGGAGGGCAGGGGGCTCGGGGTGTCGTCCATAGGGGGTACAGTCGGCTCGCAAGTACTCAGAATAGTCCGCGCCGTGCGGGGCGTCCAAAACTAGGCCCCGTGCGCACGCTCCGGCCTCTACGCTATACGGGTCGCCCTGGACATCCGCGTGTTCCTGCGTCATTTGTGCATCCGCGCGCACCAAAAAAGAAGCCCGCAAACTTCGCGGGCTGAGGAGAGAGAATCTTTGAAGCTACGGTCTTTTACGGCTTTACGTACACGTAGCCCTTCTGCTGGAGCGCCGCAATCTCGGCAACACCGCTCGGCACGATGTCCTTCTCGGACACGTCATAGAGGTCGGTCTTGTAGTTGAGCTTCTTGCCTTTCAGGGTGTTGGCGCAGACGTTGAAGTGAATGCCCTGGAGCTTCAGCTTCTCAATCGAACCCTTCATGTCCTCGTCCTTCTGCGCGGTCTGCAACATGGCTACGCCGCCACCATGCATGACAACGCGCAGATCGAGGTTGTCCTTACCCACCGCATTAATGTGGTTCTGGATGTTGCGCAGAGCGCCCTTCTGCGTCTTGGTGTCCGCACTATTGATATGGTAGACGACCTTTTGCTTGTCGTAGCCAGCGGCCTGTGCATTGGCGGCCAAGCCGAGCGCGAAGGCAGCGGCCATCATCGAAGCAACAAATTTACCCATTGTGACTATCTCCTATCTGAGGTTGAGTGATGCTTACGGCTTATTATTTGGTAAGTACTAGACCTGGATGTAGGCCCAGCCCTGGTTCTGGCGGCGCATCAGTTGCGCCACCCCAGAGTCGATCACGACGACGCCCGGCAGGAGCTTGGCGACGATGCCCTTGTCCCGCCTCAGACGGTCGATGCTGTTCTTGCAGGCTTCGAACACGACATTGTCATAATCGCGCTGGATGCGTGCGATTCGTGCTCCAAAATTGGTGACATCGGCGCGCACAAGGCTGAGGCCGTCACCGTTCATGACGACCTCAATGCGCGCATTAATACGGGCCTCGCGATAGTAACGTGCGAGGTTGTCGACCTCATCAAGGGCCTGGCCGAGATGCGCCATGTTCCCGTCGTTTAGATGGATGAGAACCTTTGCCGGATTGCCGGCCTTCGCCACTTCCATCGCGCGCCGCGCGTTCGGTTGTGCCGGTTCGGATGGTACGGTGGCCGCCGATTGCGAAGAAGTAATTTGTACGGGGTCTGGCTGCACGAACTCGAGCGAAGCGCTCTCAAGCTTGTTGTCGTCGCCGGGCGCATGAAGCGCCCAGCCGATGGCCACGCCGAGTGCGAGCAGCACACCAGCCGCGAGGTTGCTCATGCGTGCGCGCCGACCGTGGCTCGAAGCCGACGGGGCGCCGGGAACGTCGCGATAGGCGAGTTGCACGAGGTCGCGTACCTTGCGAAGCTCGCAAACGCGGCGGTTCAACGAGTCGTCACGGTTGACCTGCTCGTAGGCGCGGCTCTTCTCTTCCGCCGTGAGCTGATCATCCACGAAGGCGCTGAGAAATTCTTCTGAGAAATCCTTCTCGTTCATTTCACTTCACTCTCCGAAGTTTCGGTTCCCCGGCATCTGCCTGGCTACGCAACTCGGGTAACAGCTGTTCCTTGAGGGATGCACGTGCCCGACACAGCCGGCTCATGACGGTTCCGATCGGTACCGCGAGGATCTCGGCAACTTCCACGTAGCTAAACCCTTCTATATCTACCAGCGACACTACCTGTCGCTGGCCTTCCGGCAACCGCATCATGGCAGCGCGCACTTTTTCGATCAGTTGCTGCTGGCTGCTTTCCTGCTCCGGGTTGGAGTCGCTCAGCAGTTCAATCGTGTCAACATCTTCAGTTTCACGAAGGCGACGGAAGTGATCCCGATAGCAGTTGCTGAGAATGCTGTAGAGCCAGGCCTCGGAGGCCTTCGGGTCTCGAAGCTGCCCAGACTTCACCAGCGCCTTGGTGAGGGTCTCCTGCACCAGGTCATCCGCCAGCGCCGGACTGCGCGTCCACGCATAGGCGATGCGATAGAGCCTCGCCCGGTGAGTCTCGAGGACAGAGCGCGCATTGCGGGAACGAAACAGGTTAAACACTTCTAACATGGTTGAGTTACTAGACGACGGGTCGACCGGCTTTATTCCATCGGGAGCCTGACCGCTACGGTAAGATAATACCCGTCTTCTGGAGCATGAGGCTCTTGTGGCCTAGCTAGATAGGCCCTGTTCCGGGCGAATCGCGCCGTCCAGCAGGGCCTTACCATCATGCAAGCTTAGCCGGTTCTGGCAAAACCAGCTGATTGCCAGGGGAAATATCCGGTGCTCCTGTTCCAGTACCCGTTGCGCGAGGCTTTCCGGTGTGTCGTCGGGCAGAACCGGCACGCGAGCCTGGACGATGTGCGGGCCCCCATCGACGTCATGAGTGACAAAGTGCACCGTAGCGCCATGCTCGCGCGCACCGGCCTCGATTGCACGCCGATGTGTATTGAGGCCCGTGAACCGTGGCAGCAGCGACGGGTGGATGTTGATCAGGTGTCCGGCGTAGTGGTCGATGAAACGACGTCCAAGAATGCGCATGAAGCCGGCCAGTACGACGAGGTCAGGCCGATGGCGGTCTATTGCCCGCTGGAGCGCGTCGTCGAAGGCCTCGCGTGTCGAGAACGCGCGATGATCGATGGCTTCAGTGGGGATTCCTGCGTCACGTGCGTAGCGTAGTCCTGCCGCACCGGATTCGTTGCTGATCACGGCCGCCAGATCCGCCCGCAGCGTCCCTTGCCGAATGGCCTCGATGATTGCCCGCAAATTGCTCCCGCGACCGGAGATCAGCACGACCAGGCGCTTGCCGGCGCCGGTCATTTCAGCAGCACAACCTCAGGCTCGCCGTCGTGCGCTTCGACATGGCCGACGATCATGGGCTGCTCGCCGTTGCTCGCGAGCAGCCGGAGGGACTCTTCGACGTCTTCAGGAGCCAACGCCAGAACCATCCCGAGTCCGCAGTTGAAGGTGCGGTACATTTCCATCTCCTCGACGTTGCCGCCCTCCTGCAACCACCGGAACACGCTTGGCCACTGCCAGGCACGGCTGTCGATCACGGCGCGCGTGCCGCGCGGCAGCACGCGCGGCACGTTGCCGGGCAGGCCACCGCCAGTGATGTGTGCAGCTGCGTGCAGCGGAATTTCGCGCATCAGTGCGAGCAGCGCTTTCACATAGATCCGGGTTGGTGCGAGCAGGGCGCTACCGAGCGTTCCGCCATCGAAATTGGCAGCGAGATCGGACTTGGTGTGCGCGAGAATGCGCCGTACCAATGAGTAGCCGTTGGAGTGCGGGCCGCTCGCGGCAAGGGCGACGAGCGTGTCATTTGGTCGAACCGCGGACCCGTCGATGATTTTCGACTTCTCGACTACGCCAACCGTGAACCCGGCGAGATCGTACTCGCCGGCCGAATACAAGCCGGGCATTTCCGCGGTTTCGCCTCCGACCAGCGCGCAGCCGGCCTGGCGACAGCCCTCGCCGATTCCGCTGATGACCTGTGTGGCCACCGCGTTGTCGAGCTTGCCGGTGGCAAAGTAGTCCAGAAAGAACAGCGGCTCGGCTCCCTGCACGACGATGTCATTCACACACATCGCCACCAGATCGATGCCGATGGTTTCGTGGCGATTCAGTTCGATCGCGAGCTTCAGCTTGGTGCCGACACCATCGGTGCTCGAAACCAGCACCGGTTCCTGGTACTGCCCGCGGGGAATCTCGAACATGGCGCCAAAGCCACCAATGCCGGCAAGTAGACCCGGGCGGGCGGTCGCGCGCGCGATCGGCTTGATGGCCTCAACCAGGGAATCGCCAGCGTCAATATCGACACCGGCGTCGCGATAGGTCAGGGAAACGCGGGTCTGGCTCACGGGCGACGGTAAGAGAAATCGGGAGGCGTATGGTAGGGCCGCCGCTGCGGTCGCGCAAACCTTGACTTGCCCGCGGGGCTCCCATAGCGTGCAGTCGTCATCGCGCGCCGACCCCCGCCCATGACCCTGTCGCAACTCCCTAATCTCATCACGCTGTCGCGCATCGCACTGGTTCCAGTGCTGATCCTGTTCCTTAAGGATCAGGATTTTGTCGGCGCGCTCGCTATTTTTGTGGTCGCCGGCATTTCCGACGGGTTGGACGGTCTGCTTGCCAAGCGCCTCGGCTACACGTCGCGTTTCGGTGCGATACTGGACCCCATTGCGGACAAGACGCTGCTGGTGAGTGCTTACGTGATGCTCACGATCGTTGGCATTGTCCCTTTTTGGCTGATGCTCACAGTGGCGTTTCGCGACCTGCTCATTGTGGGGGGCTATCTCGCCTATACCTCGCTCGTCGGGCCGGTGCGGATGCACCCGAGCATATTGAGCAAGGTGAATACTTTCATGCAGATCCTGCTGGTCGCCGTGGTTCTGGTGAAACGGGCCGCCGGATACCAGTGGCCGCTGCTCGAGGAGGCCCTGATCTATGCCGTGCTTGTGACCACCGTGACGAGCGGCGCGCACTACGTGTGGGTCTGGGGAATGAAAGCGAGCAGCGCGCATGAATCGTCCGAGGCTGGTCACCGTGGTTGATCGGGACGCCCTGACACTACTAGAGAGGGCTCTGCCGTCGCGATACGACGCGCGCGGCGGGCCAGTTTCGTGAGTTCGCAGCTCGCGCTCAATCTTCGGTTGCGGGACGCGTCGTCCTTCCGGAACTTTCTCCCTTCACGCAACCGCGAGGCGCTTGCCGGATTACGCTCTGTTTGCGCCGCGATCGCACGCGATGAGCCGCCCCCCGAGAGGGTGTTGTTTCTTTGGGGCGCCGCCGGCAGTGGCCGAACCCATTTGCTGCAGGCCGCTTGCCGGGCAGTTCATGAATCGGGCCACCCTGCGCTGTATTTCTCTGCCACCGACGCGCCAACCTTGGCGCCAGCGGTTCTCGAGAATGCCGAGCAGGCTGAACTCGTGTGCATAGACGACGTGGAGCACATTGCACATCTTCCAGGGTGGGAGCGAGCGCTATTTGCACTATGCGAGCGAATGCGCGCAGCAAATCACGCGCTGGTCATTGCGGGTGCGCGCACCCCGCAAGCGCTTGGGCTTGAGCTGGCCGACCTCGTTACACGTCTCGGCTGGGGACCGGTGTACCAGCTTGAGTTGCTGGACGATGCAGAAAAGCTGGAGGCCTTGCGTCAGCGTGCCCGCAATCGCGGGTTCGAAGTGAGCGATGAGGTGGTGCGCTACGTGCTGGCGCGCTATCCACGCGACATGGCAAGTCTGTTTGAGCTGCTTGATCGGATCGATGTCGCCTCTCTCGCGAGCCAGCGGCGCGTGACGATTCCGTTCTTGCGGGCGTTGGAAGAGGGCGCCAGAGGCAAGGATTAGCTCCTGGCAGATTGCAGCGCCAGGGCAGTGCGAGCGAGCCGTTCGCCAAGCGCCTGGCAGAGGCGCTTCTCGTCTTCGCTAAGCGGTTGATCGTTGCGAGTGCCGGCCACGTGGCTTGCGCCATAAGGCGTGCCGCCCGAACGGGTGGTATTCAGTGTTCCCTCCGTATATGGCAACCCGAGAAGTAGCATCCCGTGGTGCAGGAGCGGATTCATCATCGAGAGCAAGGTCGATTCCTGGCCCCCATGATGACTTGATGTCGAGGTAAAGACCGCGGCTGGTTTGCCAACCAGATTGCCTGAGATCCACAGCACCGAGGTGGTCTCAAGAAAGTGTTTGACCGGCGAAGCCATGTTGCCGAAGTAGGCGGGACTGCCGAGGGCGAGACCCGCGCACTCGCGCAGATCGTCCAGTGTTGCATAGGGATCACCGCCGGTGGGTATGGCCGGACTAACGACATCGTTTTCGGGCGATACCACGGGAACGGTGCGCAGGCGCGCCAGCATGGGCGGTACCTTGCCCACGCCGCGTGCGACGTGCCGTGCCATGTCAGCAACGGCGCCATGGCGACTGTAGTAAAGAACCAGAATCTCGGACATTGTCCTAGAGTATCTTGATAACGTTCCCGGGTGGTCGGCCCAGCGCGGCCTTGCGGCCCTTCACGACAATCGGTCGCTCGATCAGCTTTGGGAAGCGTGCGAGTGCTTGAATAATGTCAGCGTCGGTGCAGGAAGGATCGTCGAGTCCGGCCTGTTTGAACTCCGGTTCCTTGCTGCGCACCAACTCGCGCGGCGCGACGCCGAGTAGGCGTATCAGTTCGCGCAAGCTAGCTTCACTCGGGGGGTCCTTCAGATACTCGATGATTTCAGGCCGGATTCCGCGAGACTCAAGAATTCTCAGTGTCTCCCGGGACTTGGCGCAACGGGGATTGTGGTAAATCGTCACAGACATGTGTTTGGCATGACAGGGCGGCATGATTGCAAGTGCCTGTATCTCGGGGCATTGTATCGGGCCGTCCTTGACAGCCCAACAACCGCGGTGCTAGTTTTCTAGAGGAATTCAGCACTGATCTGCCCCCCGCTGCCCATTCGGAGAATGAGACAATGAATAACGTTGGAAAGACACTGCTACTTGCCCTGGTCGGAATCGCTTTCGTTGGATGCGCGAGCACCGAGCCGGCCAAGGAGACCAAGGAAGAAACCAAGGCCGCGGAAGTGAAGCCAGCGCCGGCTCCAGCCGCGCCCGCCCGCAAGGCTGACGATACCTATAATGTGGTGCGCGGTGATCACCTCTGGGGTATCTCCTCCAAGCCGATGATCTATGGCAACCCGTACCAGTGGCCGCTGATCTATAAGGCCAATCGTAACCAGATTGCCGACGCTGACCTGATCAAGCCGGGTCAGGTGTTCACCATTGATCGCAACGCGTCCCAGGGCGACGTCGACGCCGCCATTCACCATGCCAAGACCCGTGGCGAGTGGAAGCTTGGCGTGACAGAAGAGTCAGACAAGCGTTACCTCGCTCAGTAACGACTCTCTTGTTGAGAAACAGGAAAAAGGGCCCGCGAGGGCCCTTTTTCATTGGGGATTGAATCGGTGCGTCTCTCCAGAGCCATGTCTCGTCTGAGCCGCCTCGCGCGCCTCACTGGCCGACGGTTCTCCGAGGATCGCTGCTCGCGCGTGGCCGGTGCGCTCTCGTATGCGACGCTTTTTGCGCTGGTACCGCTCTCGGCGGTGCTGGTTGCCATGGTGTCGGTATTCCCTTTCTTTCGTGGACTGATCGATCGCGTACAGGCGTTCGCATACGAGAACCTTGTGCCCGCCACCGGTGAGGTAGTGAGTCGCTATCTCACACAGTTTTCCCAGAATGCCGGCAAGCTCACGGTGTGGGGCCTGCTATTCGTGTTCCTCGCGGCGCTCATGGTGCTGGCGACCATTGAGCGGACGTTTAACGATATCTGGCACGTGCGCAACACCCGCAAGCGCGTGCATCGGATCCTGGCGTACTGGGCCACTATCACTGCCGGGCCGATCCTGATTGGCGTGAGCCTGTATGTGACGTCCTATGTAGCGTCGTTGCCATTGATCGCACGAAGCGAGATGCTTGGCGGCGTCCGAACGCTGCTGATCTATGGGCTGGCGCCTGCGGCGGAGTGGTTGGCGTTCGTGCTGCTGTACACGGTCGTGCCCAATTACCCGGTCCGCGCACGCGATGCAGCGAACGGCGCGGCCATCGCAATGTTGCTCTTCGAGATTGCCAAGCGCGGTTTCGCCTTGTTCGTTGTGTCGTTTCCGACCTACCGTTTGCTGTACGGCGCCATGGCCGCGCTTCCGATCTTCCTGTTGTGGTTGTACATCTCCTGGGTCGTGATTCTGCTCGGCGCGGTGGTGACCGCGGTGTTGCCGCAGTGGCGGGGCAGCACGGTGTCCGAAACGTCCTCCGGTTGGGACGGGATGCGCGAGAAGCTACGCGCGGTGCGCGCGCGCAAGCGCCGACGGCACTGACGGCGGCTACATAGCGTCCATCGAGAACTGGAAGCGCTCGAACGAGTGCGAGATTTCGTCCGGCTTGGTGATGCGAACGCGATACAGCCGGAAACCGTTATCGAGATAGAAGACGCGGTCCGGCTTGTAGATGCCGCGCGCCGTTACGAGCGAGGCGGCCTGCTTGAGCCCGGGTATTTCCGGAAGCAGCAGCGCCGGCAGGAAATCGCTTTCCTTGCCCTCGTCGGTGACGACCTTGACCACCACGGCTTGGGCGGACGCAGCGATCCACTGCACGCCGAATTCCAGGCTCGAAGAGCTCGGGCTCTTTACCCAGCGGATCACGCCAATGCGCCATGCCCTGTCGCCCGCCGGTCGTACCGCGGCGATCTCGCCGACCCGAACGCGTGCCACGATGTGACCCTTCTTGCCCAGCGCAAGGCCGCCGGCGCTCTCGTCCATCACGTCCCAGCTGCTGAATTCGAGATCCGGTACGTGAACGTCCTGGCGACGTTGCTTTGTGGCGCTAATCTGGCCGCGTTGCGGATTGGGACCGACAAAGGTGGAGCTCACGACGAAAGCGGCGCCACCGTTGATCCAGTAGTTGACGGCGTTCAGTCCAAGTGCGACCTCCACCTTCGTGGTCCCGGCGCGCGTGCTACGACGAAAGTTGCGCTTGGGGTGATGACCGAATGACTGGATCAGGCGGACGAGGAGATTCTGTGCCTCGTCGGATGCGGCAAAGAAATCCTTGCTCAGACCGTCGGCCGGAATCTCCTGCGCGTTTTGCAGTGCTGTGAGGTGCGAGTGGATGCGCCGCGCGAGCTCGACGGTATTCAGTAGCCGATAGTGCTCCGGTCGCTCGAGTTCGGCGTCAGCCGTGTAGATGATTCCGGAGCGGTCGACTTGCTGATCGATCAGGAACTGGCACGCCGGGTCAAACTGTTCAGTGGGCGGCAGTACTTTTGCGAGTCCTGCCCAGCGATCAAGGTACTGGTGGATACGCCCGATCATCATGACCGGCAGGTGATAGGGATCGCTCAGATCAAGCAGCAGGGCCTGCTTGTAGGCGTGCGAGACACTGGTCTCGGGCAATGCGCGGATCTCGGGATCGCTGAGGAGTAAATCCTTGGTGCCGAGCGTTTCGCTGTGCCGGTAGAGTGCATGGATCTCCTGCCAGGTGCCAAGCGGATAGGGAGAGTAGCCCTGATAGGAAACGAGCAAGGCGCCCGTCAGGTGGCGCAGCGCCCGTTGGGTAGCGAGCGCCGCCTTGCCGCGGAAGCGTTCCTGCTCGCGCGCCCGTTCTGGCAACTCGGCGTCGATAAGGTAGCGCTTGTAGCCGATTGCCATCTCAAGATGAAACTGGCGGCATTGTTCCGCAATGGTCTTTTGCTTCTCGGCTAGCGGCAGCGGCGGGCCTACGAACTGCTTTTCGAGTTCGGTAGTAATCTGGCGAATGGGATAGCGCAGCATCTCGAGCAACTCGAGGCGCGTGGCCGGCTCGATGGCGATGCGGTTGTAGATCGAGAGCGTTGAAAAGAGCTTGCGGCCAGTCTCCGCGGTATTGAGCAGCGGCAGATCGGCGAGAGACTGCTTGACCTTTTCCGGGCGCAGCTCGACTTCGGTCAAAACGCGCGTGGAGAAGGGTGGGACGGAAACAGGGATTTCCACTGGCGCGGCATTGGAGTTCGATCGGATTGGATTGTATCGGTCACTGCGGGGGCATACAATTTTCCGCGCCCTCCGGTGACTGATCTTTGACGGCCATGTCTGCACCCGCTAGGTGGACGATAACCGCTGTTTTTTGTTGGTGTGCGCTGCTGTTGTGGCACGGATTCGGTGCCGTTCGATTCGGCGGCGATTCATCAATGGTGTTTCGCGCGGTATACGGTTTCGGCTACTTCGTCTTCGGGACGGTCATGCTCGGCGTCATTGCCCGGCTATGGCCGCAGGTGGGGGCACCGCTGTGGAGACCCCTCATGCTTGCGTCAACCGCCGCGCTCGCGCTCGCACAGGTTTGGCTCGTCCATGTCAGCCGCGTGGTGCCGCTGAACTTGGGTACCTGGATGGCGGCGCTGCTCGGGATTGCCATTGCCGCGATTGCGCCGCGGCTTCTTCCGTCGGGCTGGTTACGGTACTGGATGGCGACGGACCGCCGTGCGCGCGGACAGTGAAATGTTTCTGGCGTCCGCAACGTCTAAATTCGTGACGATCCGAAGGTGTTTCCCGTAATGCGCGAGGCACCAATTGACGCGCCTGCGCCCAATGGTACAGTCGCGCGCCGCGGAGGCGGGAATCTTGTCTACGGCCCCGGCTCTAAAGGGATGGCGAAGATGCGCGGTCCAAAGTGGTGAAAGGCAGTACCTATGATATGGAGGCCTAGCGTGGTCAAGATGCTTGCGCGGTTGGTTGTGGTGTTGATGCTCGTTCCGGCAGTTTTGCTGGCGGCGCCGGATATGGTGCTGAAAGACATCGACGGCAAGAGCCGCAACGTCAACGAGTTCATCGGCAAGGGCCAGTGGACGGTTGTCGCGATCTGGTCGGTCGACTGTCCAATCTGCCGACGCGAGCTCTATCAGATGGCGTTTTTGCATGACGCGAATCGCAAGAAAGATGCGACCGTACTGGGCATTTCCATCGACGGGATGGACGACCGCAAACGGGTGGTGGAATTCATCGATGAACACGCGTTGTCCTTCCCCAACCTGATCGGAAGTGCGAAGGACGCGGCGGAGCTCGGCACGGGCCGTTTGTTCGGCACGCCGACCTATTACATCTTTTCTCCCGATGGTCGTCTGCTCGGGCAACGCGTCGGCGCGCAATCGCAGGAGCAGATCGAAGACCTGATCGCGCAGCTCAAGCGCAGCAGCGGCGGCTAGCGCCTTCCTTGCCGTGGGCTCCCCGATGCTGCGCCGATTGCTCGCCGTGCTGCTATTCGCCAGTGCCTGTCTTGCTGTCGCAAGGGCCGAGTCGGTTGCGACGCGCGATGCGATGACGCATTTCTTCGATCAGAGCTTCTTCGATCTCAGGGAAGAAGCAGCGATGGCGAAGAATGAAGGCAAGCGGGGTATGTTTGTCATGTTCGCCGATGAGGACTGTCCCTGGTGCCACAAGATGAAGACCACCGTGATGAACCAGGTGGGCGTGCAGGAGTACTATCACCGGCACTTTCGAATTCTGCATATCGATACGCGCGGCGATCAATCGGTAACCGATTTCGATGGCAAGGAGATGACTCAAAAGGACTTCGCGTTCAAGGCGCATCGGGTACGCGCCACGCCAGTCTTTATATTTTTTGATACCCAGGGCAAGGTCCTCTACCGCCATACCGGCGTCACCCGCGACCCGGAGGAATTCCTCTGGCTCGCCGAGTTCGTGGTGAGCGGCGCGAACGCAAAGGGAAACTTCACAGTCTACAAGCGCGACCGTCGCGCCAATCAGACGCGCTGATTCTCAGCCTGGGGGCGGGCGTTGTCTCGGCGAAATGCGGCATAATGGCGCGCATGCGTAGTGGGGACCGGAAGTACAATCGTGTGGCTCGACTTGCAGCCACGGCGCTTGTCTTGCCCGCGTTGGCGTTGGTGTCCATGGTTTATGCGGCGAATAGCAGCTCGTCGCACGGCGAGCCATTGCCGAGTCCTCTCACGCTCGGGCAGGCACTCGCACTTGCCGACGAAGCGCATCCCGATCTCGCGCTTGCGCAGGCCAACGTGCTGCAGGCACGTTCTCGCAGGCGTGAAGTGCAGGCCCGCACGGGCACGCAAATTTTCGGAGACCTGACGCCACAGACAACCGTTCCAACCGAGCCGTTTCCGGGTGAGAGCGGTTGGGTCAACGACTCCCGCGCGCGGCTGTTTCTCAATCAGCCGCTCTACGACTTCGGCCGCTCGGCTGCGCTCGAGCGTGCCGCCGATGCCGAGGTCGACGCGCGGGAGCAGATGGTGCTCGATGCGCAACAGCTTCGGCGGCTCGAGATCATGGCTCGGTTCTTCGATGTATTGCTTGCGGATCTGCGCTACGGCGCCGACAACGAGGACATGGCACGCAAGTACGTTGAATTCGATCGGTTGCGCGAACGTGCCAGTCTCGGCCAGGTCTCGGAGGTCGATCTGCTCGCCGCCGAGAATCGCTATCGCGAAGCGCTGATCGTCCGGACCGACAGCGAAAAGCGCAAGACTGCCACGCGCCAGCAACTGGCCGTGGCGCTGAATCGCCCCGCGGAACTTCCGGGAGAGCTGGTGCGACCGATGCTTGCGAATCTCGATCGCGAGATCCCTGACCATCAACTGCTCTATCAGCAGGCCAGCGCGGTCAATCCGCAGCTGCAATCGCTTCGTGCGGAAGTGGCGGCGGGGCGCTCGGCCTATGAGAGCGAGCGGGCACGGCGATACCCGATTCTGTCTGGCGAACTCGAGGCCGCAGCCTATGAACGCGGCACGCCTACCCGGGATCAGTATCGCGCCACGCTTAACCTGCGCGTACCGCTCTACGATGGTGGACAGACCGACGCGGCATTGCAGCGCGCGGCCGCAGAGGTCGTGGCACGAGAGGCGCGCCTCGCCAAGGGCGAGCAAGCGCTTCGGCAGCAGGCGCTGGACCTCGTGCAGGAACTCGAGGCACTCAAGGTGCGTCGCGTCGCCGCGCGTCAGCGCATACAGTATCGTGATCTCTATCTGGAGCGCTCGCGTGCGCTTTATGAGCTCGAGGTACGTACGGACCTGGGCGATGCCATGACGCAGTTGAGTGATGCCCAATGGCAGGAGGCGCGCGCCGACTTCCAGATGGCGCTCGCCTGGGCGCGGCTCGACGCGTTGCTCGGACGATTGGTGCAATCGCAAACGGAGACCAGCAAGCCATGATGCCAAGAGTGATTGCGGTCGGTATGTTGGTACTGATGTCAGTAACGGTACAGGCCGCGAGTTTTGAGGCGCGCGTGACGTTCGCGCGAAAAACCGAGCTCGGCTTTGCCGTCTCCGGTGTGGTGCAGCGTGTCGATGTTGCGCCCGGGTCACAGGTCAAGAAGGGCCAGTCGTTGCTGGCTTTGGAGGACACGCCCTTCAAGGCAGAAGTCGATCAGGCAGCCGCCGAGGTGGCGCGCCGTAACGCCGATCAAGCCGAGGCTGCCCGGGACTACAAGCAGGCCAAGGAGTTGTTTGACCGTACCGTGCTATCGGTGGTCGAGCTCGATAACGCAAAGCTTAAGGCGCAGCGCGCCGACGCCGCGCTTCGCGAGGCGAGGGCGCGCCTCGCCGCGGCGCGCTATGCGCTTGAGCGCAGCGCGATCAACGCGCCCTTTGACGCCGTGGTGCTCGAGGTGCGCGTACAGCCCGGCCAGTCAATGGTGAGCCGCCTTGAGGCCAAGCCCGCGATCGTCCTGGCGGCGCAGGGCGAGTACCTGGCACGCGGTAGCGTGCCGGGATCCCGAATCGACGGGTTGCAGGTTGGCCAGGCGGCGAGCGTGTCCGTGGGCGGCAAACGCTACAGTGGGCGGGTGCACTCATTTGGTCTGGAGCCGAAAGCCCCGGGCGGCAGCGAACACGATATTTCAGTGGTTTTCTCTTCCGGCGCGGCGGTGCTGCGCGCGGGGCAGAGCGCGAGCGTCGAACTCCAACGCTGAAGGCGATGCGTAACTGTCGCCACTACCTGGTTGGCGGGCGAGTTCAGGGGGTGTTCTACCGTGCAACCACCGAGGAGACGGCACGTCGACTCGGACTTTCGGGGTGGGTGCGCAATCTGTCCGATGGCCGGGTGGAGCTTGTTGCTTGCGGCGAGCCCAAGAAACTCGCGGAGCTGGAGGCGTGGCTCTGGGAGGGACCGGCAGGTGCGCGTGTCGAGCAGGTCACCGCAGCCGATCTCGAGAGATCGCTTGACCTCACGGACTTCAGAATTCGCTACTGACTACTGTCGGTACCAGCGGGTCTTGAGCAGCCGGTCGACCTTGACGGTATAGGCGGACTCGCGCGTGCCGTTGTAGCGGCGCAACGCGAGGTTGAGATTGCCCTTTTCCTTGTCGAGATAGTGCTTGAGGATAGTGCAGCCGTAGCGCAGGTTGGTCTGCATGCGGAACAGGCTGTCACCCGGTCGGCCGATTTCCTTGAGCCAGAAAGGCATCACCTGCATCAGGCCACGTGCACCGACCGGAGAAATCGCGTAGGGGTCGAAGGCGCTTTCGATATCGATCACCGCGAGCACGAGTTCCGGCGATAGGCCGGCGCGTGTGGCCTCGTAGTGGGCATGACGCAGTAGTTCGAGCCGGAAATTGGCATCCGGTACGCGCCTCTCAAGGCGGCGCGACATGTCGAGTAACCAGACTTCGGCATCGTAGCGGTTCGGGAAGGAATCGGTTTCGTTCACCGCCTTGATGAGTGATGCCCGCAGTGCCGCATCGACTGGCTGTGGCGACTCGGCCAGCGCGGGCAGGCCCGCAAGCATCGTGGCGGTGAGTCCAGCAAACAGCAATAGCGATTTGGCAGCGTGGCGCATGGTGATCTGGCTGAGGAGAGAACAGCGCTTTCCCTTCCGAAAACTAGGCGAGATCGGTGTTGTGTGCAAGCGGGCGTCTTCCGCCAGTCGGGCACCCGACCCCTATAATGGCCTTGAAGCCGCGGGTGGGCAGCCCCAACAACTTACCGTCAGACACGGTACCAATTGAAACCATGGTTCAAGTTTCCACCCAATCGCCCGGGTCCGGTCAGGTCGCACCTGGACCAGACGCCTGGCTGAATCAGCTTGGCGCGGGGCGCAATCCCGCCGAGCGGGAGGTGCTTGCACGCGCCATCGCACTCGCCGAGCGGGCACATCACGGCCAGACCCGCGCCTCGGGTGAGCCCTATCTCAGCCACTCACTTGCCGTGGCACACATCCTGGTTGATCTCAATCTCGACCATGAAACGGTTGCCGCTGCCATTTTGCACGACGTAGTAGAAGACTGCGGAATCGAACTCGGGGAGATCGAAGCGCAATTCGGCGCGCGCATCGCCGGGTTGGTCGATGGTGTCACCAAGATGAAGGTGATCCAGGAGTTCCAGCCCGGTGCGGGCGTCTCGCGCAAGGAGCATGCCCAGGCCGAAAGTCTGCGCAAGATGCTGCTCGCCATGGCAGAGGACGTGCGGGTGGTGCTCATCAAGCTCGCCGATCGCCTGCACAACATGCGCACGCTCGCGGCGCTCTCCGAAGACAAGCAGCGGCGCATCGCACGCGAGACGATGGATATCTTCGCGCCGCTCGCCAATCGCCTCGGCATCTGGCAGATGAAGTGGGAGCTCGAGGACCTGGCATTTCGCTATCTTGAGCCCGCAACCTACCGGGAAATCGCCGGGTACCTCGCGGAACGGCGTGTCGACCGGGAAGCCTATATTGAGCAGTTCATGGTGTTGCTGCGAGCGGAGCTGGCCAAGGCCAGTATTACGGCCGAGGTATCAGGCCGCGCCAAACATATCTACAGTATCTGGCGCAAGATGAGCCGCAAGCACAGGGATTTCGAGCGGATATTCGATGTGCGCGCGGTGCGCGTGCTGGTGGACAGCGTGCGCGACTGCTACGGCGCACTGGGCATCGTGCATTCCCTGTGGCAGCACGTGCCGGGTGAATTCGATGACTACATCGCCACGCCGAAGGAAAACAACTATCGCTCGATTCACACCGCCGTGGTGGGTCCGGAAGGCAAGACGGTGGAGGTACAGATTCGTACTCACGACATGCACAACGAATCGGAACTCGGTGTGGCCGCGCACTGGCGCTACAAGGAAGGGGCCAAGGGCGAGAAGGGCTTTGACGAGAAGATTGCCTGGCTGCGCAGCCTGCTGGAATGGAAAGACGAGGTTGCAGAAGCCACCGATTTCGTCGACCAGTTCAAGTCCGAGGTGTTCAGCGAGCGCGTCTATGTATTTACACCCAAGGGCAACATCGTCGACCTGCCGGCCGGTGCGACGCCGCTCGACTTTGCCTATCACATCCATACCAACGTCGGGCATCGCTGCCGTGGCGCCAAGGTCAACGGCCAGATGGTGCCTCTCACTTACTCGCTCAAGACAGGCGATCGCGTCGAGGTGTTAACCGTGAAGGAAGGCGGGCCATCGCGCGACTGGCTTTCTCCGCACCTCGGCTACCTGCAGACATCCAAAGCGCGCCAGAAGGTAAGTCAGTGGTTGCGCCTGCAGAACCTCGACGCCAGCATTGCACAGGGAAGGGGAGTGTTGGACCGCGAGTTTCATCGTCTCGGGCTCGCCGATATCAACTATGAAAAGCTGGCAGCCCGCTTCGAACAGCAGAATGTCGACGCGTTTCTCGCCGCGATCGGCCGGGGCGACATCAAGCCCGCTCAGCTCGTGAATGCCGTGCAGGAGCTCGTTGAGCCTGCCGCACGCGAAGAGCGTCCCGCCATTGTTACGCGCGCGCCAATCGAGCCGCGCCGTCCGACGGGGGTAAGCATTCAGGGGGTCGGGAATCTGCTCACGCGCATGGCGCGCTGCTGCAATCCGCTGCCGGGCGACGCCATCGTTGGCTTTATCACACGCGGCCAGGGGATCACGGTACACCGGCGCGACTGCCCTAACGCACTGCGCCACCAGGGCGAACACGGCGAGCGCATGATCGAGGTTAGTTGGGGTGGCGAGGAGGGAGCCACCTATCCGGTGCAGGTCGAGGTGATTGCCTACGACCGATCCGGACTGCTGCGCGATATCTCAGCCCTGCTCGCCAACGAGAAGGTGAACGTTATTGCGGTTAGCACGGCGACTGACAAACAGCAGCATGTCGCGCACATGATCTTTACACTAGAGATTCCCAATATTGATGCCTTGGCGCGGGTCCTGGCGCTGATTGACCAGATTCCGAACGTTACCGACGTCCGTCGCCGGATCCAGTAGATCCCGTGAAACGCCGGGGATGTCGGGCC
>DKBM01000063.1:0-2895 GCA_002451215.1 Proteobacteria bacterium UBA6900 | reverse complement strand
TTCCTGCGGGTGGTGTTGAAAAACTGGTAGCTCAGCGCGACATGACTCTCGTCCACGTAATGCACCTGCGAGAGGTAGACCACGTTCGGCGTGCCGTCCGCGGCGGCGGTGGCGATGACTGCCGGTACCGCACCCTCGAGGCAACGGCGGATATGACCGAGCGGCACGCTCACGGGTTGGTGCCCAGTTTTGTGCCGGCGGACGGCCCCGGCGTTTGCAGGAATGCCGCCGTCGGCTGGAATGCCACACCGATGGCATCGTCGCCGACCGCAGCGATCATGGCAGTCGCGAATGGATCCTTGTATCCGAGCTGGAAGATTTCCTCGAGGAAGCTCGCCGCGCAGGCCTGCATGGCGGCCCGATCACTCTCCTCGAGTGGAACGATCGTGGCGGCCGCGCTCTTTAACTGGATGGTTTCGTGCGTAGTGGGCCGGGTGAAGACCGCCGCGATGCCGCCGCCGGCGCGCAGATCCCGGAGCAACGTCGCCGAGCGCGGCACCGAGAGGAATATGGTAACCGTGCGCCGGTCCTCCGAGACCCGACAGCCGATCGCGCGCGCCAGCGACGGCAACCGCTCGGCGCTGTTCGAGGCGACATTGATCGCGACACGGCGCTGAATGAAAGCGGCCTGCGCCTCATCGAGCACGAACGTGTCGGCAATGCTCTGGGTCATGGGCAGAAAGCGGTTCCTGCGGGCTTGCTTACGACGGACGCGCACGAATCATTACTTATTGCGCTCCGGCGGTGCGCACAGATTAGTCACTGCCGGACCGGGTTGTAAACTGCGACCCCGGCGAACCGCCCGGCTGCGCGCTCCCTAGATAAGGAGCGTGCAGCGCGCGAGTCAGCGCTTCATGCGGCGCGGCAGCGCAACCGGAGCCTCTTGGTGCTCCTCTTCCCAGGTTACGTTGCCGTTGCTTCCATTCAGGCCGTGAATGAGATCGAACATCTGCATCATTTGCCGCGGGCCGAGGAACTCGGCAATGGCGCGGCGCCGGGCGTTGCGCGCCAGATGTCTGGCGAGCACCGGGTCGTCAAGCAGTCGTGCGACGGCGTCGCCAAAGGCGCGCGTATCGGTCGGATCCTCGAGCAACAAGCCGTGGACGCCATTTATGATCTGATCCTGAATACCGCCAACGCGACTGGCCACCACCGGACGCCCTTTCAACATCGCTTCCGTCACCGTCAGACCAAAGCCCTCGTGCAGACTCTTTTGCACCACGACCCGGGCGAAGCGCTGGATGGCATTGACCATGAGGGCGTTGTCTTCGACGTTGGCCATCTGCAGGCAGACCAGATGGATGCGCTCGCGCGCGTCGGGCGGCAGCGCGTGCCATTGGTCGACGCATTCCTCGTACACACGCACGCCCTCGGGGTCGTCGGTCACGCTGCTCGGATCGGGACCGACCAGCGCAAGATGTGCCGAACCCAGCCGCTGGCGCCGACTGGCGAAACCGCGCATCACGCCCGCCATGTCCTTCAGGGGATCCCAGCGTGATACCTGCACAATCAGCGGCGTGCCCGGTGATGGCAGGGGTTGAGTCTGCAAAACGCGTACGCCGTCGTCGATGCCTTTCACAGTGAAGAACGATTCCGGCAACCTGCGGCGTTGACCGTTCACGGCACCCGCGAGCAGCCCGATATGGCGCAGCATCACGCGCACCGTTGCCGCACTGAGCGGCTGATTCTTTGGCGACAGGGCATCGATCGCCGGCGGGATCACTGACGCTGGCAGCGAGGCAATCGACGGCGGTATGTACGCGGCGCGTGAGAAGATGCGCGTGTCGGCCAACTCGATATATGGCTGCAGGAACTGCCAGGCTTCCTCGGCAATCGCGTTGATCCGGTCGATACCGATGTGGCAGCGCCACAGGACCATGGCACCCGCCTCACGCAGTCGTGGCGCGAGACCGGCGGTCTGCGGATCATGCAGCACCACCACGTCACCCGGGTTCACTGCCGCGAGCAGGGATACCAGGTTGCGCCGCGTGATCTGCTCATAGTGCCTGCGCTCCGCTGCGCCGAGCGCCCCGTCGTCTCCCGGTTCGCCGTGGAGACGGTGGTGGAGCCGCTTGGTCAACGTAAAGAAGGTGGCATCGCCGTCCATCACCAGCCAGCGCACGTCCAGACCGGCGCCGCGCTCGTAGGCCAGCATTGTCTGCAGCATCTCCGCAACGCCGCCGCCTTGCGCGGTTGAGTTGATGTGCCAGATGGTGCGACCGCGCAGCGCCGCCCGGACCTGCTCGAGGGCCGCCAAAAACCGGTTGGTCCGCCGGATCCCGATGACCGCCAGCGTCGGTTCGAGGGCTTGCGTACTTACTGAAACAGCCTGCATAACTGCTTGAACGTGCAAGCTCCGTACCAGAACCTGGCGCACGGGTGCGTTGCGGATCCTGCGCTTGAGGCCCGCAAATTATTCGGTTCCGGGAAAGCCCGCGCTAGATAACCGTTTCCGGTTTCTGGCGCTCACGGCGCGGAAAATAGACAGGGTCCAGTGCGCCATTCTTCAGGGCGCCGGCCCAGACTAGACCTGGATAGAACAGGTGTGCGCTACAGCTTCTTGTAGACTTCGGCGCCTTCTTGCTTGAACTCGCTCGCTTTGTCCATGAGTCCGGCTTGTACCGCAACGGTTATGTCAGCGATTCCCTTCTGCGCCGCATATTCCCTAACTTCCTGCGTAATCTTCATAGAGCAGAAGTGGGGTCCACACATGCTGCAGAAGTGCGCGAGCTTGGCGCCTTCTTGCGGGAGTGTTTCGTCGTGGAATTCCTGCGCCTTCTCCGGATCGAGGCCGAGGTTGAACTGATCGGCCCAGCGAAACTCGAAACGCGCTTTTGAAAGTGCGTTGTCCCGCAGCTGCGCACCCGGATGACCCTTGGCGAGGTCGGCGGCGTG
>DKBM01000115.1:0-13543 GCA_002451215.1 Proteobacteria bacterium UBA6900 | reverse complement strand
GTGATGGCGCCGATCTTGTTGGCGGGCAGCGGCTTGCCGTCGTTGTCGAGTATCTGCACGTCGTAGCCCGGCACCGGCACGGTCGCCGAGCCCGGCTTCACCGGCAGCGCCTCGATGCCCATGCAGTTGGCCGAGATCGCCCAGCCGGTTTCGGTCTGCCACCAGTGGTCGATGACCGGCACCTTGAGCTGGTTCTGCGCCCAGAGCAGGGTGTCGGGGTCGCAGCGCTCGCCGGCCAGGAACAGCGTCTTGAAGCGCGACAGGTCGTACTTGTGGATGAACTCGCCCTTCGGGTCCTCGCGCTTGATGGCGCGAAACGCGGTGGGGGCGGTGAACATGACCTTGACCTTGTGATCGGCGATGACGCGCCAGAACGCACCGGCGTTCGGCGTGCCGACCGGCTTACCCTCGTAAAGAATGGTGGTACAGCCGTGCAGCAGCGGGCCGTACACGATGTAGGAGTGGCCGACCACCCAGCCGACATCCGAGGCCGCCCAGTACACGTCGCCCGGGTTCACTCCATATATATGTTGCATGCTCCACTTGAGGGCGACGGCGTGCCCGCCGTTGTCGCGCACCACGCCCTTGGGGATGCCGGTGGAGCCGGAGGTATAAAGGATGTAGAGCGGATCGGTGGCCGCCACCGGCACGCAGTCGTGCGGCTTGGCGGCGGCGAGCACCTCGTCCCAGGCCAGGTCGCGGCCAGCCATCAAGTTGGCCTTGGCCTGCGGGCGCTGCACGATGATGCAACGCTCGGGCTTGGCTTGCGCGAGCTGGATGGCCTCGTCGAGCAGCGGCTTGTACTCCACCACCCGGTTCGGCTCGATGCCGCAGGAGGCCGAGACGATCAGCTTCGGCGCGGCGTCGTTGATGCGCTTGGCGAGCTCGTTGGCCGCAAAGCCGCCGAACACCACCGAGTGGATGGCGCCGAGGCGGGCGCAGGCGAGCATGGCGACGACCGCCTCCGGGATCATCGGCATGTAGATGATGACGCGATCGCCCCGGGCGATGCCCTGCGCGGCGAGCGCGCCGGCAAAGCGCGCCACCCACTCGCGCAGCTGCCCGTAGGTCCAGGTCTTGACGGTCTGGGTGACCGGGCTGTCGTAGATCAGCGCGGCCTGTGCGCCGCGCCCGTATTCGACGTGGCGGTCGAGGGCGTTGTAGCAGGTGTTGATTTCACCACCGGCGAACCAGCGGTAGAACGGCTTGCCGGAATCGTCCAGCACCTTGTCCCACTTGCGGTGCCAGTGAAGTTCCTTGGCGGCCTCCGCCCAGAATGCCTCCGGATCCTTCAGGGAACGTTCGTAGACGGCCCCAATCTTCGTTGCCATCGTTCTCCTCCTCAGCCGGTGGTCGTCCGGCGCACCCGGACGGCGCGGCGCATTCTTATCGTTGGGCGCCGCTCACGGCACTATATGCCCGCCGCCCGAGCGGCGACAAGGCGCAAGCCTATTGGCCCCTTCTTTGTTCCTTGTCCTCGCGGCGACGCACAGGGACGTGCTAGTCCAGGCCCGCGCGGGAGCGCGTTTGGGCCGAGCGGTCGAGCCAAACGCCCAGACCCTGGGCGTTCAGCTCATAGTCCCCGTGCAGCAGCTCCTCGATGCGCTCGGGCGAAAGTCGGCAGCCGTGGGCGGCGAGCCGCGGCAGCAGGATGTCGCGCTGGCCCTGGATGAGGGCGCGATGGCGCTCATCGCCGCTGGCGGTCGTGGCGCGCGCCATGTCGGCGAAGGCGCTGACGGTGGCGTGCAGGTCGGCGGCAAGGCGCTCGATTTCGGTGACGCGCCCGAAGTGCGTGAGCAGGATCTGGCGTGGTTTCTCAGCTACCAGCCGGTCGATGGAATCGTGCAGGGCGTCGGGCTCGAACTGCACCGGGGTGGTGGTGGGGAACATGAACGCGCCCTTGTCGGTGTCGAGCTCGCGGTAGGACATGCCGAAAGTATCGCCGGAGAAAATCGAGCCGCTGCGCGCATCGACCACGCAGAAGTGGTGCCGGGCATGCCCCGGGGTGTCGAGGAAGCGCAGCACGCGACCGTTGAAGTCGAGCGTGAATTCATCCGGCGCCTCGATCACGCGCTCGGCCGGGATCGGCGGGATCTCGCCGAAGTGACGCTTCACCGCGCGCTCGCCGTAGACGCCGATCACGCCGGCAATGAGCTTGGCCGGATCGATCATGTGCCGCGCCCCGCGCGGGTGAATCACCAGTTTCGCGTTCGGGAACTGGCGCATCATGTCGCCCGCGCCGCCGGCATGATCCAGGTGCACGTGGGTGGGGATGACGTAAGCGACGTCCTGCGGCCCGAGCCCCTTGGCGGCCAGCGTTTCCAGCGCATCGGGCACCGAGCGCGAGGTGCCGGTGTCAATGAACGCCGCCTGGCCGCCTTCTATTAATAGATAGAAAGCAGCCAGCCCCTGGCGGTGATAGTGGGAGTCGATGGCGGTGATGCCATCGTCATAGTCGATCCATTTGGCCATCGGGGCATTGTGCCATCACTGCTGGCCGCGCGCACGGCTGGCGCGCGGCATGGCATCGGCACTCTAGATCTGTTCGGTGAGCGCCGCCGACTCGCGCGCTTCCTGTAGCCTTTCATCGGCCGGCGGGGGAGCCTCGCGTGTCTCGCGCGCGGGCGCCGCCCCGGAGGCGGTGAGCAGTCGCTCGCGATAGCGCGACAGGAAATAGCAGATGGTCTCGATGCGGATCTTGATGGAGCCGGTCGGCTTGTTCTCGTCGATGTCCTTGAAGCAGAAGTACGGCGTGCCCGAGCGCTCGATGATCTCCTGAACGACGGTGTAGATCGGCGCGTCGTGACCGCACTTGAAGCTCGACAGTTCCAGCGCCACGAGATTCGGGTGGCGCGCGATGAACTTGGCCGCCCAGAGCTTGCGCGAGGAGTGCTCGGAGTAACTGTGTTTCCAGACATCATTGATCGAAAGCGGCGATTTGACGAGGCCGGCGCGCACCTCGGCACCGAACAACCGCTCCAGCAGATCGGCGTCAAGCGGCAGCGCATCCTGCCAAAGAATCGGGTAGCCACGCTTCTGCAGTTCTTCCAGCACGCCGTGATTGATCCCCGGATCGTTATGGTAGGGGCGGCCAAGAACCACGATCCCGAGGCGGCGCTCGCGCTCCAACATATCGATCAGCGCGCGCGTTCGCTGGCGCAGCGCGAAATAGCAGCGTTCCATGGCTACGAAGCCCTGGTGTACCGCGCGCTCGGATTCGGCGAGTGACAATCCGAGGTCCGCTTGCCAGTCCTCGTACAGCCGGTGCGCGGTGAGCCGCGGCTCGTCGAGGCTGAGGAAGGTCTTCTTGAACGTGATGTCCTTATCCTTGAACAGGTCGCCTTCCTTGATGAAGGCCGCGTGAGTCGCCTCGACGGTGGCGACCGCAGTCGGACAGGCGTTGGATGCGCGCATGCCATCGAGAAAAGTCGGCATCGATGTCACCATCGGAAAGAAGATATGCGTGAGCGGCCGCCGGGTGTGATGGTGCGTGAGCAGGTCGTGCACGTGCGGGATGGCGAGTTTGCTCGGGAAGCAGGGGTCGATGGCGCCGCGCCGCGCGCCACGTCGGTAAAGCTCCGGGTCGGTGTAGTCGGAGAACACCAGGTTGCGGTACGGAATACCGAGCGCGGTGAAGTAGCCGAGGAAAAACGGCGCGTAGCTGTAGAAGTTCAGCACGCGCGGCATGCCGATGCGCACCTTGGCGCGGTTTGCCATGCGCACGCGCCGCGCGCTGGAGCCGCGACGCCAGCCGCGCAAGCCACGCCGGGCAGGCGGGGCATCGGAAACGTTTTCAACGCGCGGGTCACGGAACATCGCGCGCGATGCGACATCCGCCAGGTTGGGGTTTGCCCGCATTACCTCGTCGACGCCGGCCTTGATGCGACGCATGTCATCGACGTCCTCGACCGCGCCCTTCTCGCAGCTCGCGACGATCAGCCGCCGGTAGCCCGGCGCGAGCGGCACGCGGCGGCCGGGCTTGCCGGTGTCGGCCGGCGTCGCTTCCGTCGCAGGCGCGGCGCCATCACCAACCTGGATGTCGATGAAGGTGCGGACGCATTCGTTCTTGCAGTAGTCGCAGCGCGTGTCCTCGTTGTGCGTGGTGATGTATCGGATCGCGCGCACCGCATCGAGACCGATGAAGCGGGTCGCCTGCCCATGCTCATCCCACAGGCGCTGTGCTTCGAGCGCGCAGCCGATTGCCCCGGATTCGCCACAATGCTGGTGTACCCGGATATCAGGCTCGGCATCGGTGCCGTGGTAGCGGGAGCGGATGAAGTCGACCTGCGTCTTGACCGCCGCGAGGTTGCGTTGGGTTCCGCCCTGCAACACGAAGCGTTGGCCCAGCACCGCCAGGTTCGGAACCTGTGCGACATAGAGCCAGATGTTCTTGGGCAACACCGCCGCGAGGCCCGCCAGGATTTCCTCTGGCTTCCAGCCCTGGCGCTGGAAGTCGACGATGTCCGATTGCAGGAAGACGGCACAGCCGTAGCCGAATTCGGGCATGGCCTGTGCGGTGAACGCGGTGTCGGCGTAGTCCTCGACCGCGATGCCGAAGCTTTGCGCCGTCGCCTGCAGGAAGTAGCCGTTGCCGGCCGAGCACTGGGTGTTGAGCTTGAAGTCCTTGACGCGCCCGTCCTTCAGCACGATGAGCTTGATGTCCTGTCCGCCAACGTCGACGATCACGTCGGTGCCGGGGTAGTAGTGCAGGCAGGCGGCGGTGTGGGCCACCGTCTCGACCAGCGCTACGTCGGCCTGCAGCACGTCCCGCAGCATGTCCTTGGCATAGCCGGTGGTGCCGGCTCCCAGGATCACGGGCCGCGCGCCCTGTCCGGCGACGGCCTGTTCGAGCTCGGCGACGATCTGCTGGGTATCCTGGATCGGGTTGCCGCGCGACAGCAGATAGGCCTTGGCGAGCACGCGCTGGTCCTTGCCGAGCAGCACGCCCTTGGTCGAGGTCGAGCCGCCGTCGATGCCAAGGAACGCCTCGACTACTTCGCCCGGCGCGAAATGCGCCGGCTTCCACGGCGGAAGCGCGTAGCGCGCGCGAAACGCCTCGAGCTCGTCGCGGTCGCGCACGAGCGGCGGCAGGGCACCGCTGCGCGTCGCAGCGCGATCTTGCTCGAGGTGTGCCTTGAGCGCGGCGCCGCCGCGATAGCCGCCGATGCCCGGGTCATCGAGCATTTCCTGGCGGCCAAACTCGATAGCGCCGAGTGCCGCGAAGTACTGGGCATTTTCCGGCGTGATCACGTAATCCGCGGTTTGGCGCGCGGGATCGGGCAGCGCGACGCCTCGCTCTTGCCACATCAGCGCGATGTGATGCTGCCAGCACTCGCGCAGGCCCGGGATGAAGGTATTGGGGCCGCCGAGCAGCAGCACCGTGGGGCGCAGGGTGTGCCCACGCGTCAGCACCGAGAGGTTTTGTTGCACGATCGACTCGAACAGCGAGGCCAGCAGCTCCGCCGCCGGCACGCCCTGTTTCTGCAGCGAATTGATGTCGGTCTCGGCGAACACCCCGCACTTGCCGGCCACCGGATGGATGGTGAGGCCGGCGTAACGCATCTCGCCGAGCCGCGCCTGCGCGATGTCTAGCTTGGTCGCGATCTTGTCGATCACGGCGCCGGTGCCGCCGGCGCACTTGTCGTTCATCGTCGGTATCTTCTTCTTGCCGTCTGGCGTTTCCTTGAACACGATGATCTTGGCGTCCTGTCCGCCGAGCTCGACGACGCTCATCACCTCGGGATGACGCTTCTCCACGGCAAGCGAAACGGCATGCACCTCCTGCACGAACTTGCCGCCGATGTGCGGCACGAGTGCCGCACCGCCTGAGCCGGTGACGAACAGCCGCATTGCCTCGCGCCCAATGTGCGGGAACGCGGCCGCNNATTGCGTCGTTGGTGGCATCCACCACTACCGCCTTGACCGTGGTCGAGCCGACATCAAGACCGATCAGTAACGCGGGCGGGGTAGCCGACCTTGTTTCTTCAGGCGCGGCGATGGGCATCTCGAGGGGCATGGTTCCCGCGCTGCAACCGCGGCAGCGAGCCGCGTCGCGACGGTTCAGCGCTGTCGAGTCCTGGCGGCTATACATGACCTGAGCCGAGGTCGACCTGCTGACGGTGCGCGCGCCAGTTCGGGTCGCGGTCCATCTGCGCGCCCACGTGCAACACGAAATTGGCCGCACGTCCGATGACACCGTTTGCATGGGGGAGCGGCTGCAGCGGTCGACGCAACGCGCGCTGCGTGGCGACGAAATCGCGCACATCCGCAAGCGTGTAGCCGGTGCGCGCGAGAGCCGCCTGGAACTCGTGGCGGCACTTGACCTTGGCGTCGCTCAAGGCCATCTGCGTGCGCGAGTAGGCATGGGTGTCTCCTTCGCCAGAAGTCTCGATTGGCAAAAAGATCATGTCGGGGTAACGGGCGAGCACCGCCGCCTGTGCGCCGTCCGACTGTGTCGAGGGCATGCAGCCGAAGGGCTTCAACGACAACACCATGTGGGCCAGCGCGCGGTGGTGATAGTAGATGTTCTTCGCGACTTCGAGATGGGCCTCACCGCCGCTGGTGCGGCTGTTGTAGTAGGGGTGTCCCATGCGCCGCAGCGCCAGCTGTCCGGCGAGCTCATGGCTCGTGCCGCCAAGCGCCAGACGCATGCGCTCGTACTCATGCCGGTACATCCAGGCGGCGAGTCGCAGCGACAGGTCGCGCGAGCCGTAGGCCACGGCCGCGCGCAGGCGCCGCGCGACGTTCCACCACTGCGGCGGCTCGGCTGCCCCGCTGAGCCTGCGCCGGTCCTCGAAGTACTGTTGCCACCAGTAGATCGTGTAGTCGAACCAGGTAGCAAACGGCTCGGTGAGCGTCTCGGCTCCCTCCTGCTCGAGGAAACGAAACATGTGAAAGTTGCCGTCGCCCTCGGTGGTCTGTGCCCAGAATTCACCGGTGACCTTGACGATCGGCTTGGCGCGCGTGTAGTCGATCTCGATTTCTTGATCGATGAGCGCGCGGCAGCGGGCCAGGGCTTCGACGTAGCGCCTGGTGCGCAACTGTGCCAACACCGCGGCAATCTCGCGGACGTCAATCTTCGTCAGTCGTGCCAGCAGCCAGGCCGCCAGCGTCGGGCGCGGGTCGCCGTCGCGGGCGCGCAGCGCGTCCTGGCACAGTGCGAGACAGCGCTCAAGAACCTCATCGGTCCGGCCCGGCACGAGCTCGTAGGGACGGATGTGGTTCGCGACGGCGTTCAACACGTCACCGAGGAAGATGGCGCTCAGCACGCGCGTGAAGCCGGTGGCATTCATTTCGAGACCCGCGTCGCTGTCGGACTGCAGCAGATCGCTTTCCTGGTCGAAGACAAGTACACGAAAACCGTCAAAGCCGGCGTTGCGCAGGGCCAGTCGATACTCGGACTCGTACATGCCGAAACGGCAGGGGCCACAGGGCGAATTGGCGGTGACGAATACGTAGTCGGAGATAATGCGCTCGGTCGGTACCCCCTGCACATCGCGCAACTGCATGAGGAAGTTGAGCAACGTGCCGACTGTGAAGTAGGTCGGGTTGCACTGGCCGGTGTTGCCGTATTCGCGTCCGGTCTGGAAATCGAGCTTGGTCGGAAGCGGAACGCGCTGCGCCTTGTAGCCCAGCCCCTCGAGGGCGGCCTCGACCAGGCGATCCTGGCGTTGTGTCAGGCCGCCGAACAGGATGGTGACGTGGTCGCGCTCGGCGCGCGTGAAGGGCCGCTCGCATGGGCGCCGGTATTGAAGCGGCTCGGGCGCCTGCCCAAATGTTCGCGAAGGGGTGGTGTACTTGCCGTCATTCCAGTCCGTGGATGACACGGCGCGAGAGCGAGCGTCCCTATGCCGGCTTTCAACGGCCTCGGTTTCCATCGCGTCTCTCCTTGCCCGCGGGCCTTTACGCGATTAATTAATCATTTTTGACGCAGAAACCGCTTGCTACCTTGATCAGGCTCAAATTGTGCCCCGGGGGGCCAAGGCCCGGGCAAGGCCCATTCTGGCCAGTCCGCCCCGGTGTCGAGAGTTCGGGGTGCGGCNNACCGGCATGAAGCGCGCCGACATGGAGAAAGCCGAAGTCGGCATCGCCTCGGTGTGGTGGGAGGGCAATACCTGCAACATGCACCTGAACGACCTCGCCGCCAGGGCGAAGGAGGGCGTGGACGGTGCCGGACTGATGGGGCTGCGCTTCAACACCATTGGCGTCTCGGACGGCATCTCGATGGGCACCGAGGGCATGTCGTATTCACTGCAGTCGCGCGATCTCATCGCCGACTCGATCGAGACCGTGGTGGGCGCGCAGTGGTACGACGGATTGATCACCATCCCCGGCTGCGACAAGAACATGCCGGGTTGTCTCATGGCCATGGGACGGCTGAATCGCCCGGCGCTCATGATCTACGGCGGCACCATCAAGCCCGGCCATTCGAAGAGCGGCGCGACGCTCGACATCGTGTCGGCGTTCCAGTCCTATGGCGAGTTCATCGCCCACAAGATCGACGATCCGACCCGCCAGGACATCGTCGAGCATTCCTGTCCCGGGCCGGGCGCGTGCGGGGGCATGTACACCGCCAACACCATGGCCTCGGCGATCGAGGCGCTTGGCATGTCGCTGCCCTACAGTTCCTCCACGCCGGCGGTGGATGCCGGCAAGCTCGAGGAGTGCGTGCGTGCCGGTGCCGCCATCCGCCACCTGCTCGAGCGCGACATCAAGCCGCGCGACATCATGACGCGCGAGGCCTTCGAAAACGCCATGGTGATCGTGATGGCGCTCGGCGGCTCGACCAACGCGGTGCTGCATCTCATCGCCATGGCGCGCGCCGTGGACGTGAAGCTCACCATCGACGATTTCCAGAAGGTCTCGGACCGCATCCCGTTCATCGCCGATCTCAAGCCGAGCGGAAAATACGTGATGGAGGACCTGCACAACGTCGGCGGCGTGCCGGCGGTAATGAAATACCTGCTGGAGAAGGGCATGCTGAACGGTGACTGCCTCACCGTCACCGGCAGGACCATCGCCGAGAACCTGAAGGATGTGCCGGGCCTCAAGAGCGGGCAGGACGTCATCATGCCGATCGAACGTCCTATTAAGGAGTCGGGCCACATCCGCATCCTGAAGGGCTCGTTCGCCCCGGGTGGCGCGGTCGCGAAGATCACCGGCAAGGAAGGCCTCAAGTTCTCCGGCCCGGCGCGCGTGTACGACTCGGAAGAGGACATGCTGAAGGGCCTTGAGCAGGGAGAGATCCAGAAGGGCGAGGTCATCGTGATTCGCTACGAAGGCCCGAAGGGCGGACCCGGCATGCCGGAGATGCTGACGCCGACCTCGGCCATCATGGGCGCGGGACTTGGCAAGGACGTAGCGTTGATTACCGACGGCCGATTCTCGGGCGGAAGCCACGGCTTCATCATGGGGCATGTGGTGCCGGAAGCGCAGGAAGGCGGGCCGATCGCGCTGGTGCGCAACGGCGACACCATCAGCATCGATGCCGAAAAAAACACGCTCGATATCGAGGTGAGTGACAAGGAAATGGACGCGCGCCGCAAGAGCTGGAAGATGCCGCCCTACAAGGCCAGGCGCGGCACGCTCTACAAGTACATCAAGAACGTGAAGGACGCATCGGAAGGCTGCGTCACGGACGAGTAGTGCGGTGAAGACCATCCACTGGGCGCTCATCGCCGCTGCCATCATTGCGGTCTGGCTGGTCGCGATGATGGCGGGGAGTTACTTCGGCTACGAGCACCGCCTCCCGCAGCGCATCGAGAACTGGAAGCCGGAGCCAGCGAGGTAGCAGCGGCGCGCGGTTCCCGCGCGCTAACCACCCGTTACGGTTTTGTCAGCGTGCACGGTGTTTCCGGCGCGTGCGCGATGTGGCGCCCGGCGCCATGAACCGCAGCGCGTCCGCGACCGTGCCTGCCGGCACATGCATTCCGAAGTCACGCGCCAGGCGGGCGCGGATACCGCGAACGGTCGCGGGGCGATGCTTCATGCGCTCGATGAAGCCGGTGACGTCCTCGATCACCGCCCACGGATAGGTGATCCAGTGCCATGTCGCGACTTCGCGCGCGCAGAAGTCCGGCCGGTAGCGGCAGCCCGCCTTGTAGTGCAGCACGGCGGTCCGGATGGCGGCGGGTTTGCCGCGCGTGCGCAGGTGTCGCATCGCCGCCACGAAGGTGTCACCGGTGTCGCCGACGTCATCGACCACCAGCACCCGCAGCCGGTCCACCTTGCGCGCGAGCGGGTGGCGCACCCGCGCTGCCGGCTGCTGGCGGGCGCCGCGCAGGTAGTGCTCGATGCGAAAGCTCGTGACGTCCATGACGCCGAGATAGTCGGCCAGTACCCGCGCGGGGACGTAGCCACCGCGCGCGATCGCCACGATCAGGTCCGGCTGGAAGCCCGCGGCGCGAATCTGCAGCGCCAGGCGACGCACCAGGCGCAGCATCCGCCCCCAGGGAACCAGCTCACATCGAGTCACCGCCCGCATGCTTCGTCTCCGTCGGAATGGTGTGGGACTCCGACGTGCCTTGATTTTCCAGCCGCGCGGCGACGCGATCCTTGACGCAGCTCAAGCCTTGCGGCCGCTCGCCGCGGTGACATCATGCGCGGCGAGCCACGCGGCAACCTCAGCGGGCAGTCGATCGCGGTTGCTGCGCGTGACCTCTCGAATCTCGACGTCATCGCGGCGCTTGACCTCCTCGATGAAGCCGGCGCCGGTGCGTGCGACGGTCGCCACCACCGGTTTGCCGCAATCGAGCAGCGCGCGCATGGCGGCGATGAACCGTTCGGAGAAGCACTCCATCTTGCCGATCTCATCGACAAGGTAGATCGCGACATCCGGTCGCGGCGCGAGCAGGGTGGTGGCCGAGGCGTCGAGCGCCGCCACGTCCACGCCGTATTTCGAGACTCGCGGCGGACCCGGCAGATCGACGTGCGCGAGCAGGCACTCGCTGCCGTCAAAGCCGTGCAGCCGGAATCCGCGCCGCGTGCCGCGCTCACGAATCTCCGCGGTGTAGAAGCCGCCGAGGGCGCGCGGTGCGAGCAGCGCGGCGAGCCGGCGAATGACNNGCCGGTTTGACCTCATTCGGTGCCGGGCGTAGCCTTCCGCTTACCGCAACTCTTGCCGTTTTCCGCACTTGTCGCTGCACCGGTGGCTTCGTCGCACATGGACACGCCAGCTCGATAACTTTCGGGTGGGCGTCTCGCGTGCCGAGGCGCTGCCGCAACTCGCGATGCTCGGCATCATCACCGGACTGATATCGGGCGGCGTCATCATCGCGTTCCGCCTGGTGATCGAGTTGAGCCAGGGGGCGTTCCTTCCGGGTGGCGACCCGGAAAACTACGAAGGACTGACCACGACCACGCGCTTCCTGCTGCCGCTTGGCGGCGGACTGCTGCTCGGCCTGCTGTTCCAGTTCCTGCCGGCGAGGCGCCGCCAGGTCGGCGTGGTGCATGTCATGGAGCGCCTGTATTACCACCAGGGACGCATGCCGTTTCGTAACGCGCTGGTGCAGTTCATTGGTGGAGCGGTGAGCATCATCACCGGCCAGTCGGTCGGCCGCGAGGGGCCCGCCATTCATCTCGGAGCCGCGAGCGGCAGCTTGCCCGGCCAGTACGGCGGCTTGCCCAACAACAGCCTGCGCGTGCTGACCAGCTGTGGCGTCGCGGCCGCCATTGCCGCCATGTTCAACACCCCGCTCGCCGGCGTGATCTTCGCAATGGAAGTGGTGATGATGGAGTACACGGTGGTGGGGTTCGCGCCGGTGATTCTCGCAGCGGTAAGCGCCACGGCGCTCTCGGAACTCATGTACGGGTCCCACCCGGCGTTCCAGCTGCCGCCGGTGTCGCTCGGCTCGCTCATCGAGCTTCCCTACATCCTGCTGATTGGACTGGTGATCGGTGGACTGAGTACCGCGTTTATCTTTCTGGTGCGCGAGACCGCCGCGCGCCTCGGTTTCCTGCCGATATGGGTGCGCATGACGCTGGCCGGATTGGTGGTCGGGCTCCTTGCCATTCCGGCACCGCAGATCATGAGTATCGGTTACGACACGGTTAACGCCGCGCTGATTGGCGAACTCGCGTTCGGCGTGCTGGTGCTGGTGATGGTGTGCAAGATCGTGGCGACGGCAGGATGCGTCGGGCTTGGCATTCCCGGAGGGATGATTGGCCCGGTCGTGTTTGTCGGCGCGCTGGCCGGTGGGGCGCTGGGCATGATTGGACAGACCATCGCGCCGACCGAGACCTCTTCCAGCGGTTTGTACGCACTGCTTGGCATGGGCGCAATGATGGCCGGAACCCTGCAGGCCCCGCTCGCGGCGCTAACGGCGATTCTCGAGCTCACCGGCAACCCGCACGTCATCATGCCCGGCATGCTCGCGGTGATTGCGGCAACGATCACGGCGCGCGCCGTGTTCCGCCAGCCGTCCGTTTACCACGCGCTGCTGCGGGCGCGCGGACTCGACGTGCGCAACGATCCGGTGTTGCAGTCCCTGCGGCGCACCGGCGTCGGCGCGGTGATGAACAAGGGATTTGTGACGCTCGAGCGGCGCGTTGGCCGCGAAGCAGCCCAGCACGCGCTGGAGGGCAATCCGGAGTGGATTCTCGTGAAGGAAGAAGGTGCCTACAAGGCCCTGTTGCTGGCGGTAGCCCTGGCGCATGCGCTGACCGAGGACAAGGACGCGGCCGAATTTGATCTTTATGCGATCCCCGGTGAACGGCTCCAGGTCGCATCCATCGACTTGCAGGCAAACCTGCAAGAGGCGCTGGACAGGCTGAATGCCTCCAGCGTCGAAGCGCTGTACGTCAGCCGCCTCGTCGCGCCCGGCATCGCGCATGTCTACGGCGTGCTCACGCGCGAGCGTATCGAGCGCAGTTACCGATACAGCTAGGCGTTTCGCTCGCCGGGACGCCTGGCGAAGCGACCAGCGGTCGGTGGGCCGCTTTGATCCTGGTCAGTTTCCGGTTCGTCCGAAGCGTGATAATGGTTATTCCGACACGGTGTGGAATGCCATGAAACCTGGGCCTTCGATCCCGAGTGCAGAGAACCAGCCGCCCTGGCTGGTGCCGGTGCTGCTGGTGTTGTTCGCGCTGTTGCTGGCCTTTGGCCTGTTCTACTGGCGCGATGTCGTGTCGCCGGCGCGGGTCGAGGTGAGCTACACNNGATGCGCATGCGGTGCCGCTGAACGTCGAAGCCCCGGCACGCGAAGGCTGGGGCTACACGCTGCTCATGCTGTTGCCGTGGCTGTTCCTCGTGGTGCTTATCGTCATGGCGTACCGGCGTGCCTCGCGACTGGTCGGCAGTGTCGGGCCCGGCAGCGAGCTGCAGAAGTTTCTCGAAGGCGTGGCACGGGAGGCGGTGAAGCCCAATGTCACCTTCGCGGACGTGGCCGGGCAGGAAAATGCCAAGCGCGAAGTGCAGGAGCTGGTCGATTACCTGCGCGACCCGGCGCGCTTCCAGCGCCTCGGCGCCGACGTGCCGCGTGGCGTGCTGCTGCTCGGTCCGCCCGGTACCGGCAAGACGCTGCTCGCACGGGCGCTGGCCGGCGAG
>DKBM01000031.1:0-15650 GCA_002451215.1 Proteobacteria bacterium UBA6900 | reverse complement strand
GCCCGACCGCGAGCTCGCCTGCGCACCGATCAACTCCGATGTCGGCGAGGAGTACCTTGGCGCGATGCGCGCCGCCATCAACTGCGCGCTTGCCAACCGAGAGATCATTACCCATCTGGTTCGGGAAGCCTTCGCGCATGTCCTGCCGAAGGCGCGCCTGCCGCTGCTCTACGACGTGTCGCACAACACCTGCAAGGTCGAGGAGCACAGCGTCGATGGCAAACCGCACAAGCTCTACGTGCATCGCAAGGGCGCGACGCGCGCTTTCGGGCCGGGCCATCCGGATATCCCGCCGGCCCTGCGCACCGTAGGCCAGCCGGTCCTGATCGGCGGCTCGATGGGCACCGGCTCCTATATATTGGTCGGCACCGAGGCGGGAGAGGCACGCTCCTTTAGTTCCGCCTGCCACGGCGCGGGGCGCGCCATGAGCCGCCACCAAGCCTATCGGACCTGGAAGGGCCGGCAGGTCGTCGATGAACTCGCGACACGCGGCATCGTGATCCGCAGCCCCTCCTCGCGCGGCGTCGCGGAAGAGGCGCCGGGTGCCTACAAGGACGTCGCCGCAGTGGTTGACGCCGCGGACATCGCGGGACTCGCGCGCAAGGTGGCGCGGCTCGAACCGCTCGCCTGCATCAAGGGCTAACCTTGGCCAGCCGCATTTTCATTGGAACAAGCGGCTGGAACTACGACTCCTGGAAAGGTCCGTTCTACGGCGCAACCCCGAAGAAGGACTGGCTGCGCTTCTGTGCCGAACGATTCACCGCCATCGAGGTGAACGCCACCTTCTACCGGCTGCAAACCAGGGAGACTTTCAAACGCTGGCGCACCGAGACACCTGCCGGTTTTCGCTTCGCCATCAAGGGCAACCGCTATCTCACCCACAACAAGAAGCTCGCCGACCCCCTGCCCGCCATTCGTCTCGAGCGCGAGCGCGCCGCGGGCCTCGGCGACAAGCTCGCCGCCGTGCTCTGGCAGCTGCCCCACAATTTCCACAAGAACATCGCGCGGCTCGAACGCTTCGCGCGGGCGCTGAATCGCTGGCGCAAGCCACGCCATGCGATCGAGTTTCGTCACCCGTCCTGGTTCGACGACGAAGTCGCCGCCTGCCTGCGCAAGCACGATATCGCCGTGTGCCAGTCGGACGCCGCCGACTGGCCGCTGTGGGATGCCGTGACGACGGATCTGGTGTACCTGCGCCTGCACGGGCACGCGGTTACCTACGCCTCCGACTACGGCGAGCGCGAACTGCGCGAGTGGGCGAAGAAAATGCGCCGCTGGCTGCGCGAGCGCCGCGACGTGCATGTCTACTTCGACAACGACGCCCTTGGCGCGGCGCCGTTCAACGCATTGCGATTGCTCGCGCTTGTCGATTCACGCCGCGCGCCGAAGTGACGTCATAGCTTGTGCTCAGCGTGTTTTAATAAGAAGCGCCCGGAAGACCCTGCGGCCTCCGGCCCAAGGCTGCATCGCAAAGGAAGGGGCGGCGCTTGCGACCATTACGTCGATGCGATTGTCGGCAACTACTTGAACGACGTCTGAAGTATGAAACCGAAGTGAGGCGACGGATTGCTCACAATAATCTGCTCGCCCGTCGACTTCCTGACAACGTACCCGTCGAATACCCGCTTCGGACCGCCCTGCAAATTGCCGTAAACCCTCACTGTCTCGCCAGGAGAAAGATCCAGCTTTCTGTTGTCCGGCAACTCGGCCCTGACAAAGATCGAGCCGGAATCGTCCTTCAGGGTGAATCCGCTCTCATCAAGTTGCGTGACTTGCCCCTCGATTATGCTCACGGGAGGCAATGCCAGGTTCTCGATGGGTGTGGTGCCGGCACACCCACTCAGCAGAAGAGCCGACGCGGCGGCACGCAAGCACCAACGTCGCATGGAAGCGGGGGGTTTAGCTGCCATTTTGGTTGTCTTGGAAGATCCGGTGGCGCTTGTCACTGGTTTGAGTTGGATTGTATGCATTTGGCAGCTCCTGAATTTTCTTGGTTCCTTCCCATAGCCCTGTATCAAGCGTAACGATGTGCAGCCGGTCCCTCGGTATGTCATAGAAGTCCACAAGGTACTTCGCCGTTGCAACGACGATTAGATCAGGAAGGGAGACCTTCTTCTTGTACTTGTGGAACAACTCGTAAAACCTGTCCACCGATATAATTAGGTCGCGTGTCGTAGATATGTCGTGAACCTTGATCTCTCTTTTTGTTGCCTTCAATGTTTTCGCTGGTACAGATATGAATTTGGCAAGTTGTTTACGGGCACTGTTAAGAGTAACAGCACTCTTGAACCATTTCTCCTCGTAGTACTTCTTTGCAAGTGTCTTGAACGATTCGGCAATACAAATGTCTGGCACGTAAACTCGCGCCTTGTTTCGTTTTAGTTGTCCCTCGATCTCGACCCACCATTCATTGCACAATTCGATGCGCTGCTTCTGATGAGCATTTGGAGCGATTGCAGGTGGGATAAATCGGTTTACAAGGAAATTGGCATCTACAAGGTAGTAATTCTTTCCCGGGTTAGGATTTCGTGTAATTTTCCGAACGCGGGCCATGCGTCAGTGTCCTTGGCATCTAACAGTTGAGTATGCCGCTGCCGCGGGTATATTGAGCCCCTATCCCACTGCTGGCAAACAGGTTTCCGGCAGCGGCGTTTTGATATACCCCGGATCGCCGACCATGACCGCTTGGTTGCCTGCCGACAGACCCCAAGGCGTGAACCTGTTTTTAAGGGCCGGCAGCGATCGACACCCCCTGTGCCAAGGCGAGCGGTTTGATCTGCGTTAAATCATCAGCCTGAGGATTTGCTTATCCTGAGCGCATGACGGTCCACAATGCCGATATCGCCGCTGTTTTCGAGGAGATCGCAGACCTGCTCGAGATCGAGGGCGCCAACCCTTTTCGCGTGCGCGCCTACCGCAACGCCGCGCGCGAGATGGAGGCGCTCGGCGTGTCTGCCGCCGAGATGGTCGCCAAGGGCGAGGACCTGACCGAGCTGCCGGGCATTGGCCAGGACCTCGCCGCCAAGATCAGGGAGATTGTCGAAACCGGCAAGTGCAAGGCCCTCGACAAGCTTCACCACGAGATGCCGCCGACGATCACCGAGCTCCTGAAGATTCCCGGGCTGGGACCGAAACGCGTGCGCGCACTCTACGAGCACCTCAAGGTGAAGACCGTGGAGCAGCTCGCCAAGGCAGCCAAGGCGGGCAAGATCCACCAGCTCGAGGGCTTTGGCCCCAAGACCGAGCAGGCCATCGTCGAGGCGCTCGCCGCGCATGTGACCGAGGCAAAGCGCATGAAGCTTGCGATCGCGGCCCAGTACGCCGAACCGCTGAGCAAATACATTGCGAAGCTCCCGGGTGTGAAAGAGGTGATCCTTGCCGGCAGTTACCGGCGAGCCCGGGAAACAGTCGGCGACATCGATCTTCTCGCCACCGCCAAGGACAGTGCCAAGGTGATGGATGGCTTCGTGCGCTACGAGGAAGTAAAGGACGTGCTCGCCCAGGGCGAGACGCGCGCGACGGTGATGTTGAAATCCGGGCTGCAGGTCGATCTACGGGTGGTGGAGCCAGACTGCTACGGTGCGGCGCTGCAATACTTTACCGGCTCCAAGTCGCACAACATCGAGATCCGGCGTCTGGCGCAGGAACACGGGCTCAAGGTGAGCGAGTACGGCGTCTTCAAGGGAGACAAGCGCGTGGCCGGCGACACCGAGGAATCGGTCTACAAGGCCGTCGGGCTGCCTTGGATCGCACCGGAGCTGCGCGAGAACCACGGCGAAATCGAGGCAGCCCGCGCGGGAAAGCTGCCGAAGCTCATCGAGCCCGGCGACCTCAAGGGTGACCTGCACGTGCACACCAAGGCAACCGACGGCCACAACACGCTGCGCGAAATGGCCGAAGCCGCGCGCGAGGAAGGCCTCGACTATGTCGCCATCACCGAGCACTCGCGCCGGCTGACCGTCGCGCACGGACTCGATCCGCAGCGCCTGCGCCGCCAGATGGCCGAGATTGACAAGCTCAATGCCGAGCTGAAGGGCATCACGATCCTGAAGGGCATCGAGGTGGACATTCTCGAGAACGGCCAGCTCGACCTTCCGGACGAAGTGCTGGCCGAGTGCGATATCGTCGTCGGAGCGGTGCACTCCAAGTTCAACCTGCCGCGCGCCAAGCAGACGAATCGCATCCTGCGCGCCATGGACCAGCCGAGCTTCAGCATCCTTGCCCACCCGACCGGCCGCCTCATCGATACCCGCGAGCCCTACGACATCGACATGCTGAAGATCGTGCGTCATGCGCGTGAACGCGGCTGCTTCCTCGAACTCAACGCCCACCCCGAGCGCCTCGATCTGCTCGACATTCACTGCCAGCTCGCGCGCGAGGAAGGCGTGCTCGTTGCGATCAGCTCCGATGCCCATGACGTGCGGGGCTACGCGAACCTCAAGTACGGCATAGGCCAGGCCCGGCGCGGCTGGCTCACGAAAGAGGACGTGCTCAACACGCGGTCATTGAAGCTGCTCCGGCCGCTGCTAAAGCGTACAATTTCCCAATGATCTCATTGGCGCCAACGTCGAAACCACGCGGCTCAATGTGATCAGTACCGAAGGTGGTCCGAATTCACGCAGGCGGCTCAATTCGGCACAAAGAGCGGGAACGGCGTGCGGCGCAACGCGACCGAATGGAGACAACGAATTTGTCGAACTCTCACGACAAAGTTGTACCCGGACCCGGCGATGCGTTGATCGTCGTCGACGTCCAGAACGATTTCCTGCCGGGCGGGAGCCTGGCCGTGCCGGACGGCGATGCAGTGATCCCGGTGCTCAATCACTATCTCGCCGCGTTTGCCGGTAAAGGACTGCCGATCTACGCGACGCGGGATTGGCATCCCGCCAACCACTGCTCGTTCAAGGCGCAGGGCGGCCCCTGGCCACCGCACTGCGTGGCAAGCACGCGTGGCGCGCAATTTGCGCCCGCACTGCAGTTACCCACCGCAATCACGATCATTTCCAAGGCCACCACCGCCGGCCAGGACGCCTACTCGGGATTCGAGAGCACCGATCTCGACGCGCGCCTGCGTGCCGAAACAACTCGACGCGTCTTCGTGGGCGGCCTCGCGACTGACTACTGCGTGCTCAATACGGTGCGCGATGCCTGCAAGCTCGGCTATGAGGTGATACTCCTCACCGACGCAATCCGTGCCGTCAACGTGTCACCCGATGATGGCCGCAAGGCCGAGGCGGAGATGCGCTTTCTCGGCGCGCACGCGATCACACTCGCGGAGATCGGCCCATGATGAATCCTGCCTCGAGCCCGCTGCTCACCGATCTCTACCAGCTCACCATGCTGCAGTCGTACTACGAGCAGAACATGACCGACGTGGCGGTGTTCGAGTTCTTCGTGCGCCGGCTGCCGGACAAGCGCGGATTCCTGCTCGCGGCCGGCCTCGAGCAGGTGCTCGAATTCCTCGAGGGCCTGCGGTTCAACGACGAGGAGCTCGAGTGGATAAGGAAGTCCGGGCGCTTTGGCGCGGGGTTCGCCGAACGGCTTGCACAACTGCGCTTCACCGGCGACGTGCATGCCATGCCGGAGGGAACCGCGTTCTTCGGCAACGAGCCGATCCTGCGCATCACGGCGCCAATGCCGCAGGCGCAGCTGGTCGAGAGCCGCCTCATCAACCTGCTGCATTTCCAGACATTGATCGCGTCGAAGGCCGCGCGTGTGAAACTGGTGGCGCCCGAGAAGCTGCTGGTCGACTTCGGGCTGCGGCGCGCGCATGGCGCCGAGGCCGGCTTGCTCGCGGCGCGCGCCGCCTATGCGGCCGGATTCGGCGGCACCGCGACGGTGCTCGCCGGCGCGCAGTTCGACATCCCCGTGTTTGGCACCATGGCGCATTCATTCATCGAGGCGCACGACAGCGAGGAAGCGTCATTCGAGCACTTTGCCCGCGCCCAGCCCGGCAACGTGACACTTCTTATAGACACCTACGACACCGAGGCCTGCGCGCGCAAGGTGGCACAACTCGCGCCGCGGCTCGCGGTGCAGGGCATCCGCGTCAATGCCGTGCGACTGGACAGCGGCGACCTCGTCGCGCACGCCAAGGCCGTGCGCCGCATTCTCGACGATGCCGGGCTGGGCGAGATCCACATCTTCTCGAGTGGCAGCCTCGACGAGTACGTGCTGCGTGAGCTGCTGGCGCGCGGCGCCCCGATTGACGGCTTTGGCGTCGGCACGCACCTCGATACCTCGGCCGATGAACCCTACCTCGACTGCGCCTACAAGCTGCAAGAGTACGCCGGTCGCGCGCGGCGCAAGCGCTCCGAAGGCAAGGCCACCTGGCCGGGGCGCAAGCAGGTCTACCGCCGCTTCGACACGCACGGAACAATGACCGACGACGTACTGACACTCGAATCGGATCGCCAGCAAGGCACGCCACTTNNACGCTGCCGCATGACCACCGACTCCTTCGAAATCGAGATCTCGCGTCACATCTGGAACGCGAAGTACCGCTATCGCGACGCCGATGCGGTGCACGATGCGCGCATCGAGGACACCTGGCGGCGCATTGCGCGGGCACTGGCGAGCGTCGAGTCCGCCGACAAGGAACGCTGGGAACAGCGCTTCTATGAAGCACTCGAGGGCTTCCGGTTCCTGCCGGGTGGGCGCATCCAGGCTGGTGCCGGCACCGGCAGGCGCGTGACGCTCTTCAACTGCTTCGTCATGGGCACCGTCGAGGATTCGATGGACGGAATCTTCGACGCGCTCAAGGAAGGCGCGCTCACCATGCAGCAGGGCGGCGGCGTCGGCTACGACTTCTCCACCCTGCGCCCGCAGGGCGCGAGCGCCAGGAGTGTCGGGGCGGTCGCCTCCGGCCCGGTGTCGTTCATGCAGATCTGGGACTCCATGTGCGCGACCTTGCTCTCCACCGGCGCGCGGCGCGGCGCAATGATGGCCACGCTTCGCTGTGATCACCCGGACATCGAGGACTTCATCGAGGCCAAGCGCGATTCGCACCGGCTGCGACACTTCAATGTTTCGGTGCTGGTGAGCGACGCGTTCATGGAGGCGGTACGACGCGATGTCGATTGGGAACTCGTGTTCCCGACCGATGGCGCGGCGGCTGACGGCGAGGTCGTGTCGCGGCACTGGTCGGGCACCTCGGGGCCGGTGCCTTGCCGGGTGTACCGGCGCGTGCGCGCGCGTGCGCTCTGGGAGCAACTGATGCGCGCGACCTACGATTGCGCGGAACCCGGTGTGCTGTTCATCGATCGCATCAATGCGGCGAACAACCTGCACTACCGCGAGCACATCAGTGCCACCAATCCATGCGGCGAGCTGCCCCTGCCGCCGTACGGCGCCTGCGACCTGGGGTCGATCAACCTCACGGTGTTCGTGCGGGAACCGTTCACGCCCGCCGCCCGACTCGATCTGGAGGCCATCGCGGCGACGGCGGCGACTGCCACGCGCATGATGGACAACGTGATCGACCTCTCGCAGTTTCCACTCGCGGCGCAGGCCGAGCAGGCGCACGGCACCCGCCGCATCGGTCTCGGGTTCACGGGGCTCGCCGACACCTTGATCATGCTCGGACTGCACTATGGCGAGCCGCCCGCGCGGGACCTCGCGGCCACGGCCATGCGAACGATCTGCGAGAGCGCCTACCGGACCTCCATCGCGCTGGCGCGCGAGAAGGAACCGTTCCCGTTCCTCGAGCGTGCCGCGCATCTCGAGGGCGCATTCGTGCGCACGCTCCCCGCCGAGATCCGGGACGCGATTCGCGCGCACGGCATTCGCAATAGCCACCTGACGGCGATCGCGCCGACCGGGACGATTAGCCTGCTTGCCAACAATATTTCGAGTGGCCTCGAGCCCGTTTACGCCTTCCGCCACACTCGCAAGGTGCTCGAGCTCGATGGCACCTACTCCGAGCATGAGCTGGCCGATCTCGCCTGGCGACGCTGGCGCGCGCGCCACGGCGATGCGCCGTTGCCGCGCACCTTTGTGAGCGCCGCCGATCTCGTTCCCGGCGCGCACCTTGCGATGCAGGCCGCGCTGCAGCCGTACGTCGACAGCTCCATCTCGAAGACCATCAATGTGCCGGCGGATTTTCCTTTTGCCAGCTTCAAGGATATCTACCAGCAGGCCTATGACCTCGGGCTCAAGGGCTGCACGACGTTTCGCCCCAATCCCGTCACCGGCGCGATTCTCACGAGCAGTGAAGAGGCGGCTGTGCTGGCGCCGCATTGCTGCAACGTCGAGCGCGAGGCCGATTGATACGCGTGCTTGGGCTTCATTCGGCACGCGGATAGAATGACGACACACCGGAGACATTCCCATGGCAACCCGCAAGAAATCGACCAAGAAGAAATCCATCAGCAAAAAGACGAAGCCGCGCCCAAAGGCGAAGCCGCGCGCCGCGGCACGCCGCAAGCCCGCACTGGCGCGCAAGGCCGCCCGGCCGAAGGCCAAAAAGGCCCCCGTTGCCCGCGCCGCCCCGAAGTCGCTCCCGGCGATCGAGGTGGCAACCACTGGCGGACAACGTGTGCGGCTCAATGCGCTCAAGGGCAAGCCGGTCGTGATCTACTTCTATCCCAAGGACGATACGCCGGGATGCACGACCGAGGGCTGTGACATTCGCGACCACTGGGGCGCGTTTCGCGGGCTCAATGTCACGGTACTCGGTGTCTCGCGCGACGGTCTGGAATCACACGAGAAATTCAAGCAGAAGTACCGCTTCCCGTTCGAGCTCATTTCCGACCCGGACGAGAAGCTGTGTCGCCTGTTTGGCGTGATTCGCGAGAAGTCGCGCTACGGACGCAAGTTCCTGGGCGTCGATCGCAGCACCTTCGTCTTCGATCGCGCCGGCACGCTGCGCCGCGAATTCCGCGGCGTCAAGGTGGCCGGGCACGTGACCGAGGTCCTCGATACAGTGAAGCAACTATGAGCCGTCAATGACCACGAAGCGCAAGATTTTCGTCCTCGATACCAACGTCCTCATCCACGATCCCAACTCGATCCTGCGCTTTCACGAGCACGACGTTTACATCCCCATCGTCGTGCTCGAGGAGCTCGACAATGCCAAGGTCGGCCTCTCGGAGGTTGCCCGCAACGTGCGGCAAGTGAGCCGCCTGATCGACAGCCTGGTCGAAAAGGCGAATGGCGACATCAGCCATGGCGTGCAACTGCCGTCGTATGCGCCGGCGATGGAAACCGGCCGACTCTATTTCCACATGGACGCAGTGCGGACGCGCCTGCCCAATGGCATGAATCTCGAGACCGCGGACAACACGCTGCTCGGTATTGCGCTCGACCTTGCGAGGTCGCACCCGGACCGTCATGTCACCCTGGTCACCAAGGACATCAACCTGCGCATCAAGGCGCATGCCCTTGCGATGCGGGTAGAGGACTACACCAACGACCAGGTGCTGGACGACGCCAACCTGCTTTATACCGGCGTCGAGCGCCTCAACGGTGACTTCTGGGAAACACATAGCAAGGAGATGGAGTCCTGGAAGGAGGAAGGCCGCACCTTCTACCGGCTCAATGGGCCCAAGTCACGCAGCTGGCACCCGGGGCAGTTCCTGTTTACCGAGAGCGAACAACCGTTCGAGGCAGTCGTGCGACGTATCGAGGAAGATGGTGCCATCATCGAGGTACTGCGCGACTACGCGAATGCGCGGAGCAAGGTCTGGGGAATCAATGCGCGCAACCGTGAGCAGAATTTCGCGCTGAATCTTCTCATGGACCCGGAGGTCGATTTTGTCAGCCTGCTCGGGCAGGCCGGCACCGGCAAGACGCTGCTCACACTCGCGGCCGCCCTCACCCAGACGCTCGATACCCGTCGCTATACCGAGATCATCATGACCCGGATGACCGTACCGGTCGGCGAGGACATCGGCTTCCTGCCCGGCACCGAAGAGGAAAAGATGGGGCCGTGGATGGGCGCGCTCGAGGATAACCTTGATGTGCTGAATGAAACCGGTTCCCAGGAACACGGCGCCTGGGGTCGCGCCGCGACACACGATCTGCTACGCCAGCGCATCCGCATCAAGTCGCTCAACTTCATGCGCGGCCGCACGTTCCTGAAGAAGTTCCTCATCATCGACGAAGCGCAGAACCTGAGTCCGCACCAGATGAAAACCCTCATCACCCGCGCCGGCCCCGGCAGCAAGATCGTGGTGCTCGGGAATATCGCGCAGATCGACACGCCCTACCTCACCGAAACGACATCGGGACTCACTTACGTTGTGGATCGCTTCAAGGACTGGGAGCACAGCGGTCACATCACGCTGCAGCGCGGAGAGCGTTCGCGCCTGGCGGACTACGCCTCGGAAATCCTGTAACGCCTAGGACTCCGGATCCGTGCGTTTTTCGTAGTGCCTGCGAAACAGGACTTCAAGCTCGTCGATGACCTCTACGGAGCCGCGCCCCTGCGTGACGTGCTGGCTCATGAGCATCGAGGTCTCATTGAGCAGTTTGGCCGGATCCAGCATGGGATAGGTCTCACGCAACCGCTTGATCGCGCGTACCACGCTTTCCTCGCCCGGCCGCGGGATGTCCAGTGGCTCGGCGATCTCGGGGGCGGTGCTCGCGTGGCGTGAGAGCAGGAACTCGGCAAACTCAAGCAATTGCTCGGCCTGCGCCGGCGGCAGCTCGCCAAGGATCTCGCGCAGGCGCTTCTCGAGGCGATTCACCGCGGCATCCCGCTACTTCTTGGAAGAGCGCTTCTCGCAGTGTGCGTGCGCGAACTTCATGAATTCCTCGATGGCGCGCAGGCGAAACTTCTGGCGCTGATACACGATCGAGAACGGCCGCTCCAGCGGCGGATCGAGCGGGCGCCCGACCAGCGTCCCGAGCTTGAGTTCCTTGACGATGGTAGCCTGCGACACGATCGACACGCCCAGCCCGGCCTCGACCGCACTCTTGATCGCCTCCGGATTGCCCACCTCGAGGCTCAGGTTCAGGTCATTCAGCTGCACGTTCTTCTTGGCGAGATACTCGCAGATGAACTCGCGCGTGCCGGAACCCTCTTCGCGACAGATGAACGGCAGCGTCACCAGGTCGTCCACCGTGATTTTTGATTTCTTGGCCATCGGGTGATTGGGCGGGCAGACCAGCACCAGCTTGTCGTGCCAGCACACCTCGACCGCGAGATTCTTGTTGCTGACCGGCGACTCGACGATCCCAACGTCAACCGAATTGTCCTCGACCATGTGAACGATCCCGGTCGAGTTCGACACCTTGAGGCGAATGTTGATGCTGCCGTGCTGTTCCTGGAACTCACCGAGTAGTGAGGGCAGGACGTACTCGGCAATCGTCGTACTGGCGCCGATGATCAGAATGCCGCTCACGTCGCCGGTGAGATCGCGCACCTTGCTGTCCATCTCGGCATAGAGCGAAATAATCCGATCCGCATATTCGAAGACGCGCTCGCCGGCCTGAGTCAGGCTGATGCGATTGTGGGTGCGATCGAAGAGGCGGGTATTGAAGTACTCCTCCAGCTGGCGGATCTGGAATGTCACCGCCGGCTGCGTCATGTGCAGCGACTCGGCCGCCTTGGTGAAGCTCAAGAGCCGGGCAACGGTGTGGAAAACCTGGAGTCGACGATCCGCCATGGGTCAGAAGCGACGCTGCTACCGTATCACGTGAAGCCTTCGAGCCTGAGCTTGAGGTCAGTCGGGCTCGAAGCGTACTGGAGTGCGGTCTCTTCGTCGATGGCGCCTTGCTTCCACAGCGTGAGCAGGGACCCGTCGAAACTCAGCATGCCTTCGGCCATCGTGCCCTTCTTCACCAAATCGCCCAGTTCCTTGATCTTGAGGGGATCAAGAATGTACTCGCGGGCAAGCGCCGAGACCGACATGACCTCGCAGGCGACGCAACGCCCTTGCCCGTCCTTGCGCGGCAGCAGACGCTGGCTGATGACGCCCTTCAGATTCGCGGCAAGCTTGGCCCGCACCGAGGTCTGGGCCTCCGGCGGAAACGTCGTGACGATGCGCGAGACCGTCTCCGCTGCCGCCGGTGAATGCACGGTCGAAAACACGAGGTGCCCGGTTTCGGCCGCTGTCATCGCCGTTTCGATGGTTTCGGGATCGCGCATTTCGCCGAGCAGGATGACATCCGGATCTTCGCGTAGCGCGGCGCGCATGGCGTCTGCGAAGGAGTTGGTATCGATGCCAATCTCGCGCTGCGTGATGATCGACCTCTTCTCGGAAAACAGGAACTCGATCGGATCCTCGATGGTAACAATATGTTCGCTGCGCGAGAGGTTGATCTGGTTCACGAGCGAACCGAGCGTGGTTGATTTTCCCGAACCGGTGGCGCCGGTCACCAGCACCAGCCCGCGCTCGAGATTGATGAAATCCAGCACGATCTCGGGCAGCCCGAGTTCCTGGGGCGTCGGGATGTTGGTGTTGATGACACGCAATACCATGCCGATCGAGCCGCGCTGATAGAAAACGTTGGCGCGCACGCGCCCGATGTCCTTGAAGCCGATCGAAAGATCCGCCTGGTGTTCCTTCTCGAAGATCTGCTGCAGGCGTGCGGACATCATGGTGCGCGCGAGGCGCTCCATGAAATCCGGTGGAAACGGCGGGATCTCCCTCATGGCGCGCAGCATTCCGTCGACACGCAATATTGGATGATTGCGCGTGCGCAGGTGAATGTCGGACGCCTTCACGCGCACCGCGTACGCGAGCACTTGCCCGAGCAACTTGAGTGGATCGGTTTGGGGGCCTATGGCGATGGCAGCTGCGCCCCCGGCAGCCTGGCTGGCACTGGCTTCTGGCATGGAACACCCGTATCTGAGTGCCATAAGTGTAGTCTATGGATCCGCCGGTGCGGGCCGCCCGACACTCCTTGCACTTGCGCAATAAAGAAGGGCCCGGGAGACGCTTTCTCCCGGGCCCTTCGCAGTAACTTGGACCGCTCTAACCTAGGCGTTCGGCACGCCAAGCTTTCCGAGTATCTGGTCCATCAGGCACCAGCCGGTGATGCCGCTTTGCAGGAGATTCGCGCCCACGAAGACGGTAAACCACAGCCAATACACATGTTGGAACAGCGGGCTCGCCGGCACGCCGAGCGCGAGGGAAAGCAGTACAAATAACCCGGCAATAGTGGTGCGTAGTCTGAACACGTTCATCGCTTGTCTCCCTAAACTAGTTGGCTATTGGACATTGGTTACTGGTCATCAAAAAAGGTATCCGGGGTGTCGGCTTCATGCGTCAGCCCGGGCAGGTGCACTTGCGGGATTCATCAAAGGTTGCGCTCGAACCCGGCAATTTTTTCCAGCGCCACCTGGATGCCCCAGGGCGCCGACATGATCGCGGTGAAGCCATGCGATCCCGCCATCTTGGTATCCGGGAAATGCAGCGCAATACGGTAGCGGGCCCGCAACGCGATCACCTGATTACCCTGCACCATCAGCTCGTAGGGCAGGTACGCAGTGTGGCGAAGCTCCTGATAGTCGACGACGTCCATGATTTCGCGATCCGTGTCCTTGTCGCCCTTATCCGGGCCGTCGATCGCACCCTTGACGAAGCCGACGCCAAAGACACTGACTTCCTTGCCCGGCAGGTCGATGCGGTAAATCCGCAACGTGCCGCCAGCGCCGGCAGCGAGGTTGCGCTCGACCACTGCTAGCGCGGTCCTATAGTCCTTGTGCTCCTGCAGGATATCGACGTTGTGAAAGTACGGCATCATCACGGCGTAACGGTACACGCCCGGCGCCAGCGCCGCCTCCTCGATACCGACTGAACCGAAGTCCTGCACTGCACCGAGCGCCGCCTTCAGCTTCGCGCCGACGCCGGGAAGCTTGCCGAGACCATAGGCCGTGCCGAGATAGGCGGGATTGACATAAGAGACCTGGATCTTTCCCTTCGCATCGGTGATGGCGACACGCTGCGCCACGCCAAAGCCCCCGTTGCGGGCCTTACCTGCAGCGGCTTTCAGCTCGCCATTGGTCGCGCAGAGCACCACCGCGCCCGCATAGGGTTCGTAGCGTCCCACGATCTCGAAGCCCTGCGTCTTGAGCGCACCAGCGACCTTCTCGCTCACTTCAGCGAGATTGCCGACCGGCGTGTCGCCAAGGACGTACGGCTTCAAAACCTCAGCGCGAAGCGGCGAGGCAACAAACCACAGAAGCCCCAGCACGCACGCAAGCAGCGTCGCGAGACGATCGCCGCGCATGTGAGACGCCCTACTTCGAAGTTGCCGCAGCTGCACCTTCTGCCGCCTTCGGACAGCTGGCGGAATCCGACGGCACCTTGCCCGCAAGCAACAGGAAGTTTTCGAACGGACCCATGTTGCCCATGGCCTCGAACATCGGCCCGTCGAACTCGAGCCGTCCGAACATCATGGCCTTCATCGGACCATACTCGCCGCGTCCCATCTCGACCCAGTGCGTGGTGGTGGCATGCATCACATAGTCCTTGCCGGAATCAAGCTTGGCGGTCTCGACCTTGCCGCCGTAGACGCACATGGCCTTGCCGTCCTTTTTGGAGACACGCATCTCGACGCGTGGGCTGTCCTTGCAGTCGGTGCGGTAGATCTGCATGATCTTGAAACCGCGCCCGCCATCGTTGTTGGCCCAACCCGACTCAACCAGCTTGCCGGTCAACACCGGATCGGCATTCCAGGCATCACAGGCCAGTTTGCCCCACGCTTCCGACATCAAGACCGGTTTGCCGCCGGCCGCTTCAGCCGCCGGCGCTTCTGCCGCCTGGACTACGGTGGTACCGGTGAACAGGAAGGCGCTGCCGAGCAGCGCCATGCTCTTTTTGATAGACATCATCTCTCTCCTCAGCACCGCCAATGGTGCCAATCTGGGTAATTGCGCTACAGACAGCGGGACCGTTCGTGCCGGAAACCGCCGGACGTTGTCCCGTGGCGTATCGCTTGTGAGGTATGGATGAAAAAAACGGGGCTGCGGTTTCCCACAGCCCCGTTTGTACACCTGCTTCAGGCAAGAACCCTGAAAGCCTTGCTGCTAGAACCCAACATTCAGGCCGATACCGAAGGCGCTCTGGCTCATGCTGACTTTGACGCCCGCTGGATTTCCCGGCGCCGCCTCCGACTCCACGGTTTTCTCGGGCGAGTACAGGAAGTAGCCATTCACAGTGGTGTTCTTGGCCAGTTTGTATCCGACACCCAAGGTGACATGCTGCTCGCTGATGGCCGGGAACACGTAGTTGGCAAAGACCGCATCGAGACCGCCATTGACCGCCTTGTTGCCGCCCTGGATTGGCGACTTGCCGTAGTTGTAGCCCACGCGTAGCGCCCAGGCGTCGCTGGGACGGAACTCAGCGCCTACCTTATACACCCACTGGTCGTCCCAACCGAAGAACTCGAACACGTCCACGCCGGACCACTTGTAATACAACACGTCGAGCAGGATATCCATGTTCTTGCCGGCCGCGAACTTGCCACCGATTCCGAACTGGTCAGGCAGCGTCAACTGCGCATCGCCGCTGAAACCGAATCCACCGAGGAAGTTCTTGAAGAAATCCATCTCGCCAAACGACATCTTCGGCTGGTACACGGCGGCAAGCGCCACGCCATCAAGAAGCTTCCAGTTAGCACCAAGCTTCAGACCGAAACCCGTCTCCTGGTCTTCGCCGGTACCGGCATCACCTTGGCCAAACAGGTTGCGCGTCCTCAGC
>DKBM01000038.1:0-4448 GCA_002451215.1 Proteobacteria bacterium UBA6900 | reverse complement strand
GGGCGCCTGCCCGGTGCGCGTGATTTCATTCGAGAACTACTCGATCGATACCGTCGGCAACCAGCTGAAGGCGGTCGACATGCCGGACGAGTTCTCCGAAAAGCCGCGCATCCTGGTGCTGGCGTGCGAGAACGACGCCTACCCGGCGCTCGACATGGCGGCCATGAACCGCATCCAGTACAGCGCCTTCACGCGCATCATCCCGGTGCGCTGCCTGGGCAGCGTCAACACCATCTGGATCAACGACGCGCTGAGCAGTGGCTATGACGGCGCGATCCTGATGGGTTGCCAGAAGGGCGATAACTACCAGTGCCACTTCGTGAAGGGCTCGGAAATCACGCACGTGCGCATGAGCAAGATCGACGACACCCTGAAGGGCATGTCGCTCGAGCCCGAGCGCGTGCGCACCTATGAGGTCGCGATCACCGACGTGCAGCGGGCACCGGCGCTCATCAACGAAATGGCCGAGACCATCCAGAAGATCGGTCTCTCACCGCTCAAGTTCTAAGGGAGTCGCACGATGGGTAATGTCAATACCGCGATGATCGAGAAGTACCGCAACGACTTCCTGAAGGAAGTCGAAGCCAACGTCGAGGAGGGCGACTGGGTCAAGATGTGCATGCANNTCTTCATGATGATCCGCGCCGGCAAGCGCGACGAGGTACTGAAGAGCGATTCCATGTGGATGTGCACCAGCTGCTACAACTGCATTGCGCGCTGCCCGCGCGGCCTGCCGATCACGCACATCATGCACGGCCTGGCGAACTATGCGCATCGGCTCGGGATCGCGCCGAAGATGAATCCGACACGGCGGTTCGCCAAGATGTTCTGGAGCAATATCTCCAGCAGCGGCCGCGTGAACGAGCTCAAACTCTCGGTCGGCCTGTACTTCATGGATGGCATCGTGAACGGCATCAAGAAGGGCCTCCAGATGGCGCCGATAGGTCTCGGTATGGTGAAGACCGGGCGCCTCAACCCGATGGGGTTGTTCAGCTCGCACGGCATCAAGGGCAAGGGCGAGCTACACAAGATGCTCAAGAAGGCCCGAGAAATCGAAGATAAGCGCAAAGGCTTTGCCGCGTAAGTCAGGAGCGAATCAATGGCAACCAAACAGTATTCCTTCTATCCGGGCTGCTCCTCCGAGCGCAAGGCCTCGGCCGCGAACTACATGACCTCGGTCGAATCGATGTGCAAGACGCTCGACATCCAGCTCAATGAAATTCCCGACTGGAACTGCTGCGCCGCCTCGATCGGTTATGCCGAGGGCGGCGAGCTGCCGCGCCACACCATGAACGCGCGCAACATCGCGATTTCGGAAAAGGAGCATCCCGACCAGGACATCGTCGCGACCTGTGCGGCCTGCTGGCTCGGCACGCGCGAGACGCAGGAGCGCGTGGTGCACTCCGGCGAGCTGCTGGCTGATATCAATTCGATCCTGTCCGAGGCCGGGCTCAAGATGGAAGGCAAGAAGCCCATCCGCCACATGGTCGAGGTGCTGATCGAGGACATCGGCTACGACGGGCTCAAGAAGCCGGTGAAGAAGCCGCTCGAGGGCATCAAGATCGCCGGCTACGTCGGCTGTCAGACCAACCGTCCGTTCGGTGTGGTTGGTGAGTCGTTCGAGAATCCCAAATACCTCGACAAGATGGTCGAGATCGTCGGTGCCGAGCCGCTCGACAAGTACGACCAGAAAGTCACCTGCTGCGGCGGCGCGCTCGCCTTCTCCGAGCCGGACAAGGCCTATGTGCAGATCAACAAGATCCTGGAATCAGCCTACGACCACGGTGCGGAGATGGTGGTGACGCCCTGTCCGGTGTGCCAGATGAACGTCGAGGTTTACCAGGACATGATCAACAAGAAGTTCAACAAGAAGTACAAGATGCCGGTGGTCTATTACTCGCAGCTGATGGCGGTCGCCTATGGCGCGAACGCCAAGGAAGCCGGCCTCGATGGCAACATCATCCGCGCCACGAAGCTCGAGCAGATCGCCTCGAAGTAACACGACGTTCGTTCATCGCAAGAACAATAAAGGCCCGCGCTTGCGGGCCTTTATTGTTTGTGGCGTCCGGAGAGCGGAACGCACAGTAATCAAGATCAGCAGCGCAGCTATTTCGCGGGGCGGGGTGGCCCATCGACTCGGGCACCGGCAGCCGGGCGTGGGACTTCCGGCACGGGTGTTCCCGGCGCCGGCCGCGGAACCTCCGGGGCCGGCTCACCGGCCTTGGGGAGCGGCACTTCAACGCTGGCGGCTTCCGGCGACGGCCCGGGCACGGTCGAATCGCTGGTTTCGGGACCGTTGGCCAAGCCTGAGCCTGTCGGGGGCTGTGTGGGACCGTTTGCTGTTGCGGCCACGGTCGCCCCGCCGCCTGTCTGCGGATTACTTTGCAGCCGCGGAGCAGTGCCGATGGTCGAAACGGCGGTGGCACCTTGCGGCGCAAGGCTGTCGGCCGCAATCCTGGTGCGTCCCCGATTCTGTGCCCGCCGTGGCGAGGGGGGTGATGGCAGTACCGACCCGTCCGCGCCGGCGACCGAAAGCGTCGCACCGCCACCTGGCAATGCGGTGTTATTCGCACTGGCGAGCACGAGTGCTGCCTGACCGGTTTGTGGCAGTTCCTTGAGCGGTACGGTTTCCAGCCGGCCAGCGCGCGCAATGATGATGCGCTCGGCTTCCACGGCATGCAGTCGCACGCCGGGCATGATCTCGTCTCCGGCGGCAAATGCCGTTTCAGCCTGGCCGTCGACACTAATCACTACCATGCCGCCGGATTCGCCGGTGGCGAGCAAGCCAGTGACCACCAGGTTCAGCGCGCTGCGCGCCAGTGCGCCGAGCGGTCCACCGCTTTCGTCGATACCAAACAGATGTGCCGCGACGATGGTGCTGGCGTCGGCTTGCTGATGCACCACGACAGGCGGAACCGACAATCGGGGAGTGGGTGCTTCGCGAAAGGTCTGTGCGCGCCCGACAAGGGACACGCTGGCAGCGGCAATCGCCAGGCTGCTGAATGTCCACCGTGCCCAGCGCCGGTGTCGCATCAAATCGTCGAACACGCCGCCGTAGCGGCCGATCGCTGCAAGAAGCCCGTGCTGGTCTGCCATTGATCACTCTGGTTGCGCCGCGCACGACCCGGGAGCAATGCTCCCGGGAGCCGGCGCAGCGCCACAATTAATTCGCGCGCGGAAGATCCTGGCGCTAATGATAGTTCAGCAGGTTATAGAGCGCACTCAGGGAGCGTCAAGCAAAAGCGTCGGAAAACCGACGCAGCGGGCAACGCAAATGCGCGAGGAAAAGGACTGCCCCAAGATTGCAGGCATTGAGCGCCTCACTTTGAGCACAAAAGTTCGCGACGCGCGTGTGTAGCGCGAACGTTACACTCCGGGCGACGATGATTCAAATCGCAACATTTTTCGATCAATTCTTTTTGATCATCTGGCGCCACCTGCAATATTATCTCGAGACATCAGATCGGCCAGGGGTGCGGAATTATTCAGGCCGGCACAATCCGTAAAAGAAGCTAGAACAGCAAACGGGTAGCCAGTCTCCGCAGTCGCTTCTGTATCCCGGGCCTTTCGCTGATTAGTGTTTGGCACGCAGACATACGCGAGCATGGGTGAGACGCAACAGCAGGCGCAGACGTCGATCGCACGGTGCGCTGCAAAAGTTTCAGGGGGGTTTTGAAAAAATGTGCAGCAAAAAAAGTATCGCCGTACTCAGCTTCGTTCTCGCGATCTTCGCGCAAGGCGTGATCGCTTCGCCGCCAGCAGCCGACGCTGACAGCGACCCCGTGCTGAATAATGTCGAGTACTGGATGCAGCGCTGGGGTGCGCTGGTAGGGGTTCCCGCGGTAGATAATGCCTCCCCCACTCCTCAACCTATACTCGCGTGGACCGCAAACACCTATGTGGATTCCGACCTCGATGGTATTCCCGATGTGGTCGAGGCTTTGTTCACACATACTGACCCAACTATTCGGGATGACGTGGCATGTACGGGCGGCGGTTCACCCGACCTGACCGGTCAGTACGAGGTTCGTCGGACTGTCAATCTCGGGAACCCGGTCGATTTTCTTGCTGACGAGCTTTCTGCGATTTCCGTTTGCCATACGTCTAATAGCCCGGGCGGCATAAGGGTATTCGAGCCGCGAATGGGATATGCGACGAGCGCCAGCATCAGCGGTAGCGACCCGTATACATTAACCGCGAACTGGACTTACCTTGGCACCGCGGTCGCCTTCACCGGAGACTGTCCTTGGCCATGTACCGGCGCAAACATTGTGGTCACGGGCTCGCTCAGCATTGGCGGTGCATTGGCTGCAGCTGAGGCCCGCCGACGCGCAACGGCCGCTCCAAGCGCGGCATCAGTTAACGGCCTCTATGCCGGGCAGGTGACGCATTTCCCGCACCAGGCGGGCGCTTCGCCGAACAAGCTGCAGGATCTCGGTAGCGGCGCA
>DKBM01000020.1:0-4603 GCA_002451215.1 Proteobacteria bacterium UBA6900 | reverse complement strand
TGGGAGGGCACCGTCCTGGTCGGCTTTCGCCTCGCTTTGGACGGGCAACTCGAGGCGATTCGCGTGGCGCGCAGCTCCGGGTATGACATTCTCGATGCGTCGGCGCTAGACTCGCTCGGCAAGGTCGGGCGGCTCGACGATGTCGCCGGTACGTCCGCCGCCCAGCCACACCAGCTGGAGCTTGCCGTCATGTACCGATTGGCACCGCGTTAATGGGTTACCGCTTGTCAAAGATCTATACGCGTACCGGTGACGACGGTACCACCGGGCTTGGCGATGGCACGCGTATCGCCAAAGATGACGCGCGCGTGGAAGCGTTTGGCGCGGTCGATGAGCTGAACAGTTTTCTTGGCCTGCTCCTTGCGCATGAGCTGCCGAAACCCCTGCGGGCAGCGCTCACCACAATCCAGCATGAGCTGTTCGATCTGGGCGGTGAGCTCTGTATTCCGGATCGAAGCGTCATCCAGGGCGATCAGGTCACGCGTCTCGAGACGCTGCTGGACGAACTGAATGCGCCCCTCGCATCGCTCAAGGAATTCATACTGCCGGGCGGCACCACCGTCGCGGCACTTGCACATGTCGCACGTGCCGTCTGCCGCCGCGCCGAGCGCCGGCTCACTACGCTCGCGCGCCACGCCAGCGTGAATCCGGCAAGTATTCGCTATCTGAATCGGCTCTCGGATCTGCTGTTCGTATTGGCCCGCCTGCTCAACGCCCAGGCCGGCCGGCCGGATGTACTATGGCAGCCGACGAAGAAACCTGACTAGCGCCGCGCGAGACGGCGCGCCGCGTCAAGCTGCGCGCACACCTGCTCGGCCGCATCGAATACCCGTGGCCCGGGCCGGTGCATAAGATCCGCCGGCACGAAATAGAGTGCGCCGGAAGCAACTGCCGGCAGTTCTTTGCGCCGCTGCCAGCGCTCGCGCCATGTTCGCCACAGTCTCTCTTCCCCGCCTGCGACGATGGCCTGCGGCCGTGCCGCGAGCACGGCCTCAATATCCACCCTCGCAGTGAGCAACGGCAGGTCAGCGAACACGTTGGTCGCGCCGCACTGCCGCAGCACATCGCTGATCAGATGCGCGCCATTCACAGTCATGAGTGCCTCATCGAGCAACTGATAGAAAACCCGAAGCTCCGGGCGCGCCCTATAGCGCCCCCCTAACGCGGTCTGGCGCGCGCGAAGCCGCGCGGCGGCGACGTTTGCTTGCGCCTCGGTTCCGGCTAGCGTCCCGATGCGTTCCAGCGCGGTTGGAATTTCCGCCAACGCGCGCACTTCCAGCGAAAAGACCTTGAGTCCCAAAGTGCGCAGGCGCTCGACCTGACGCGGAGGATTTCCGCTCTCCCAGGCAATGATCAGATCCGGCCTCGCCGCCACGATCGCCTCAAGATCCAGACTGTGGCCGCTGCCGATTCGGGGCAGCCGCGCTGCCGGGGGCGGATAGTCGCTGTAGGCCACCGCCGCGATCACCCGACTGCCGGCGCCGGCCGCGAACAGAAGTTCGGTGAGATGCGGCGCGAGACTGACGATGCGTTGCGCCGGATGCGCGAGGCGGATCTCGCGGCTGCTGTCGTCCAGCAAGCGGATATCCGCCACGGCCGCGGGGGCAATCGCCACCACTGCCAGCCACATGAGCAACAGGCGCATCAAAGCCGCCCGGCGTGAAACAGGAGTTCGGGAACGAGCTGCGCGCCACGCTGGCGCACCCGGATTCGGCTGATGCCGGCGGTGGGAACGGAGATCCGGAATACCCGGTGCAACGGAACCTCGAGCACCTGCCCGACCAAGGCGCGAATGACGCCGCCATGCGCAACGATCAGAACGTGGCGCCCGGCATGGCGCACGACAACGTCACGCCAGGCTGCGCCAACCCGTCCGGCGAAATCAGCGAGCGCCTCGGCACCCTGTGGACGGTTGGCGACCGGATCTTCGCGAAAACGCTCGATCAGCAACGGATCACTCTTGGTGAGATCCTCCGGCGTGCGGCCTTCCCACTCGCCGAAGCCGATTTCCATGAACCGCGGATCGGTTTCCAAAGGAAGCTGGTGACGCCCGCTAAGCTCGCGCGCAAAGGCAAGGCAGCGCGAGAGCGTGGAACTCACGACCACATCCCATGGCGGTGATTCGCCCACTGCCGAGCGCATCTGCGCCCAGCCCTTCTCGCTCAGGGGATCGTCGGTTTGGCCGCGGTAGCGACGCCCGCCGACAGGCTCGCCGTGGCGAATAAGGTCAACGGTAGTTTCCGTGGGGGAGCCGGAAGCGGCCATGCTACATCACCGCAAACAGGATGGAGTCTCAGGCGCCGATGAGGCCCGCCACATGAGCGCCCGCCATCAGCACCCCAATCGCGAGCCAAAAAAGCAGCACTCGCCAGACGAGCGCCACTGCGCGGCGCACGTGCCCAGGATTTGGCACGATGACGAGATCGACACTGCGTTCCTCGAACTCGTTCTCGTCCGGAGAAATCTCACAGGTCTGCATGTGCATGGCACCCAGTCCGGAGGCAAGCAGCGGGCCGCTATTGATGTCCGACCACACGCCGATCCGGCGCCGCCAGCAATGTAGCGCGTCCTCAAAGCTTCCCATCAGCGCATAGGAAACCGCGGTAATGCGCGCCGGGATCCAACCGAGGAGGTCGTCAAAGCGCGCCGCCGCCCAGCCGAACTCGACAAAGCGCTCATAGCGGTGGCCCCACAGCATGTCGAGAATCGACGAGAGGCGCTGCAGCACCGCGCCGAAGGGCCCGAACAAAATGAACCAGAAAATCGGCGAGACCACCAGCGAATTGCCCTGTCGCAAGACGGCTTCTACTGCGATGCGCGAAATAGTTGCCTCGCTCACATCAGGCGCTTCTTTGCCGGTCAATTCGCGCAGCTGCTGATTGGCCTCGTTGGCATCACCGCTTTCAAGCGCCTCGGCAACGGCGGTCGCGGANNCGATCCAACAGAACCGCCAGCAGAATCGTGAACAAGATCTCGCTCATGGCGTCAATTATAAAGACTGCACCTGGAAAGCACACGCCGACGACGCGGCCAACGACAGGCTAGATTGAGGCGAGATAGCGCGGCCAGTCGAAATGCGGCCCCGGGTCGAGCTTGCGACCGGGCGCGATGTCCTCGTGACCATAGATTCGATCGCGCCGGATGTCAGGGTAGCGCGCCAGCAGGGCGTGGGTGAGCTCGGCAAGCGTTCGATACTGCGCATCCGTATAGGGCTCTTCTTCACAGCCCTCCAACTCGATGCCAATGGAGAAATCGTTTACCCGAGCACGTCCCTCGCACCACGAGGCTCCCGCGTGCCACGCGCGACGAACCAGCGGCACAAACTGAAGCACCTCACCGTCCCGGCGGATGAGCAAATGAGACGAAACCTTGAGCCCGGCGATGTCGGCATAATAAGGATGGCCGTGCGGGTCCAGGCAGTTGGTGAATAGCTGCTCGATTCCCGGCCCACCGTATTGCCCCGGAGGCAGGCTGATTGCGTGAATCACGAGCACCTCGGGAACCTGTCCCGCAGCCCGATCGTCACAGTTGGGCGATGGGACCTGGCGGGCCCCCCGGACCAACCCCGTCGCGGGATCTACATCTAATGATGTCATTGGCAGACTGCTCGGCACACAAAACCAGGGAAACTGTAACCATATCCTTGAAAAGACTCACGGATCATCCCGCCTTCCGACCCGCTTGCAAAACGCCAGCCGTGTGCGAGACTCAACCTCAAAGAGCATGGCTAACTCGCTGGTTTGCCGCAAGGAGTCGACATGAATACCCCCCGTAAGACCGTCCTCGGTATCGCCGCCGCCCTCATTCTAGCCAGCGCAGTGCCTGCGCCGGTCTATGCCAACGCCTCCGGCACCGAAGATGGCGATGACGTCGCCATTGTCTTCGACCTGGTCGTCACCCGCCCGGTGGGTTTGGTTGCCATGCTCGCCGGAGCCGTAGGGTTTGTCGTCGCATTGCCCATCTCACTGCCGTCTGGCAGCGTCGGCAAGACCTGGAATGCTCTGGTCAAGGAACCGGCCAAGTATACGTTCACCCGCGAGCTCGGAACTTCAAAGAGCGCGCAGTAGCGGCGTAGCGTAGTCGGGCCCGGCGGGCCCGTCGCCGGAGCATGCCGGCGCCTTCCAATTGTCGAATGCCGGACGCCGGACCTGCGCGCGCGATCGTCGGCGACCCCACTGCTCTGGTGCCAGTTTCATCCCCTGACTGAGACAGCAGGACCATAAACCAGCGTCGCAACGCGCGCTCTGTGCGCGCGCTTTTGGTCACCCCTCCACCCGGCCGTCGACTTTCCGTTGACACCCCATCGCGGCGAATTGCCAAGTCGTCAAAAACTCGTCATTTGTCGAAATGTAAATCTGGCAGTCAAACGGTAGGAATCTTGGTATTAACGGTCGCTTCTGACCGATGAACGCGTTTTCCGATTTTTCCAGTTGAGAACCCGCGAACCGCCGCTAACTTTGCAGCTTGGGCAGAAAACGTCCGATCGAGGTTGGCAAGCACTTTGCACTATCTACTGAGCAACGACGGAAACCGGACGCGCCCGAAGGGAATTCTGAGTCGGCGGGTGCGCGCCCCTATGCGGCTTTGGGTGTGGTTCCGATCC